>JBCCAJ010000504.1:0-1957 GCA_039814845.1 Pseudomonadota bacterium
ACCCGTTCTACAATCTCGACGGCGTCATCGGCGCGCTGCACACGCCAGATGATGGACACGTGGATCCGACCAATGTCACCATGGCCATGGCCGCGGGCGCGCGTCAAAAGGGCGTACGCATCATCCGCCATTGCCGCGCAACCAACATAACGCAGGCCAACACCGGCGAATGGGTCGTGGAAACCGAAAAAGGCACGATCACTTGTGAGCACGTGGTCAACGCAGGCGGCACCTATGCGCGGCAGATGGGCGAATGGTCTGGGCTACAGCTGCCGATGACGTCCATGACGCACCACTACTTTGTGACAGAGCCGGTGCCGCAGTTCGCAGATCTCGAAAAAGAGCTGCCTGTGATCCGCGATGACAAAAAAGTCTCTGGCTACATCCGCATGGAACAAAAGCGCGGGCTGATCGGGATCTATGAGAAAGAAAACCCCAATTCCGTGTGGCATGATCACTGCCCATGGGAATACGAAAACTGGCTCTTTGACGCCGATTACGACCGGATTATGCCCTATCTTGAGGAATCGCTTAACCGCATGCCAATCTTCGCCGAACTCGGCATTCAACGTGAGGTCCACGGCGCGATCAGCCATCCGCCCGATGGCAACCCACTGATCGGCCCGGCGCCGGGCGTGCGCAACTACTGGTGCTGCTGCGGCACCCAAATCGGTATCGGCTGGGGCCCGGGCCTGACGCGCGAACTGGCGCGCTGGATGGTGCACGGCGCGGCGGATATTTCAATGCGGGAGTACGATCCGCGCCGGTTTGGCGAATATGCCACCAAGGATTGGCAGGTCATCAAGGCCGAGGAAGACTACTGCCTGCGTCACGAAATCCCCTTCCCGCATTTCAACCGTCTGGCGGGCCGCCCGATCAAACCGTCACCTCTTTATGAGCGCCTGAAAGAAAAAGGCGCGGTCTACGAAGAGGTCTTTGGCCACGAACGCCCACGTTGGTTTGCAAAGAATGGTGTGGAGCAGCGCGATCATTACTCGTTCCGCCGCAATGAAGTCCACGATATGGTCGGACTGGAATGCAGGGCCGTCCGCGAAGCCGTTGGTATTATGGACATTTCTGCCTTTACAAAGGTCGAGGTCGCGGGCCCGGATGCCGAGAGCTTTCTCGATCGCCTGGTCGCGAACCGACTGCCCCAAAAAATCGGGGGAATAGCGCTGACGCATATGCTCAATCGTCGTGGTCGGATCGAGCTGGAGACCACTGTAGTGAAGCTTGCCGACGACCGCTTCTACCTTGTCTGCGCGGCCTTCTTTGAGCAGCGTCTGCTGGATCATCTGGAACAGAACCGATTTTTGGAAAAATCGCCGGCCAACGCTGGTGGCCGAATTTTCGATGAAAATTCGGTGCGCATCGTTCTGAGGTCAAACGACTGGGCCGCGATCACGCTCAATGGCCCCAAGGCCCGCGATGTGCTGGCCAAATGCACCGATGCTGACCTCACCAACGCCGGGT
Source organism: Pseudomonadota bacterium (assembly GCA_039814845.1). GTDB lineage: Bacteria > Pseudomonadota > Alphaproteobacteria > Rhodobacterales > Rhodobacteraceae > Roseovarius. The sequence continues at coordinate 1,474 of JBCCAJ010000504.1, forward strand.
TCCGCTGGCTCACCGCGCAGCAGATCAGCGTTTCGGGTCACAAGATCTGGGCGTTCCGCATGTCCTATGCCGGTGAACTTGGCTGGGAATTTCACATCCCGCGTGACAGCGCTTTGGCGGTCTATGATGCGCTTTGGGCTGCGGGTGAGGCCCATGGCATCGCGGATTACGGCTCTTTCGCGATGAACGCGATGCGGATGGAGAAAATGTTCAAAGGTGCGGGTGAGCTGACAAATGAAGTGACCCTGCCCGAGGCCGATGTGATGCGCTTTGCCAAGCTCGACAAAGCGTATCTGGGCGTAGAGCCAACCCGTGCCAGCGCACAAGCGGCCACCAAGGGTGAGATGCCCTGGGTCTGCGCCTACATGGAGATCGAACCCGACGGCGTCGAAGACGGCCATGGCGGTGAGGCCGTAATGTATCAAGGCAAGGTCGTGGGCTCCACCGCCTCGGTGGCCTATGCACACACCTACGGCAAGATCCT
>JBCCAJ010000259.1:0-4671 GCA_039814845.1 Pseudomonadota bacterium
CGGCTATATCGGCGTCCGCCCCGAGGCACTAACCATCACTGATAAGGGCCTGCCTGCCACGGTCAGCCTGGTGGAACCTTTGGGTGCCGAAACCCTTATCCACCTCACCATGGGCGAGGACACAGTGATCATGCGCGGCACCCACGGTCTCGATCTCACCCCCGGCCAAGAGGTGCACGTCACCGCCCCCCAAGACACCCTCCGCACCTTCGACAAATCCGGACGCGCCACCCTCTAAGGAGCCGCGCTTCGTCAGGCCCTGGCCTGGCGGTCCCGATCTAAAGCTAGGGCGCTTTATCGTGACATACCGCCGTGCAGTCATACGATGCGCGGACGTCACCATTTCGCCAGGCCCTGGGTGGGGCCTGACGAAGCGCGGCGGGCCGTTGGCCCTTGATTCCGCGCCGAGGCACTACTCTGAGAAAGTCACCTGCCCATCCATGATGGTCACCACAGCATTGGCCTTTGTCACATCTCCCAACGCCAGCTTCGTCAAATCATGGCTCATCACCGCCACATCCGCATCCATCCCCACGCGCAGCCGCCCCCGCCGATCCTCATCAAACCCAACCCACGCATTGTCCCTCGTGTAACTCGCCAATGTGTCATGCAGCGATTGCGTCTGATCCACCCAGTCCGGCCCCAGATCCAGCGGCGCGACCGCCGCCTTCACCGTATCCATCACATCAATCTGAATCACAGGCCAATCGGTGGAAAAACAAACCCTCGCCCCGGTCTCGCGTATGGTTTGCCAGGCATAAGCCCCCTCAATCTGATCATCATGCAGATACTGCCCCACTGCACCGGGCGGAAAAATATGCCCCACCGGCGCGTGCCCCGGCTGGACCGACGCGACTACCCCCATCTCCGCAATCCTGGGTATGTCGCTGGTATGAATGACCTCAATATGCTCAATCCGATGCCGGCTGTCCCGCCGCCCATTGGCCTCCATCGCCGCCGCGTAAGCATCCAGCGTCCGACGCACGCCCGCATCCCCAATCGCATGCACCGCAATCTGAAACCCCAGCCGATCCGCCTCAACACACGCCGCCTCAAAATGGTCCTGTGTGAACACCTCATCGCCTGTATTGCCACCTTCCCCCATCGCCCCGGGATAAGGGCGCAACATCAACGCCGTGCCGCTTTCAATCACGCCATCGATAAACATCTTCACATGGCTCATCCGCACCTTGTCGCCCTGAAAATCCGCGCGCAGCGCAGGCGCTTCCTCCGTCATCCGTTCGACGGCATCCGTGCCCTTCATGTGAAACGGCACATGACAACGGCAAAGCAACCGTCCCTCCGCCTCCAACTCCGTCAGCAGCTCCAACTGATAGCGATTTCCGTCCATCAGATGCAGACCGGTGATCCCTTGGGCCGCACAATGCTCCAGCCCCCGCGCAATCACATCCTTGTCCATCTGCCGCTCTTGGGCCGTAATCCCCTCCGGCCCTGCGCCAGTGGTCAACCCCAACATCTCCCGACCCTTGTGGCGGGTATAGGCCAAGAGCGGCCCATAGGCCCCGGGCTCCAACAACTCTCCGCTGGCCAACCCATCCTCGCCCATCACGATCTCAGAGCCTTGATCGACCTCACCGCCCTTGAGCAGACCCGTCATCTTCAACGCAGCTGTATTGGCCCACATGGTATGATGATCGGCGGCATAAAGCGCCAAAGGACGCCCCGGCATAATGTCATCCAGATCATGCCGCGTCAGCGTCCGCCCCAGCCCCAGCGCGTCGTAATCCGCCATGACACAAAAGACGAGCGGGTCGTTGGGATTGGCATCGGCATAGGGCAGTACAGCCTCCCGCAACGCCTCCGCCCCCTGCACGCCGTAGAGGTTTAAACAATCGAGTTCCACCGACCCACCAAACAAATGCACATGGCTATCAATAAACCCCGGCAACACCGTGCCACCACGGGCATCAATCACCTGCGTGTCAGGGCCCGCCAGCTCTATCACCTCCTCGCCACCAACGGCCACGATCTTGCCGCCTTCAATGGCCAACGCGTCGCCGCAGGCACCATCACTGGCCTCATCAAAGGTCATCATCGCGCCATTATGAACAATGATATCTGCCGCCATGGCCCCCTCCTCCAAAGAAAAAGGCCCCGCAAAAACTGCGGGGCCTTGTCGGTTTGATTACTTCTGAAGTTCAGTCCAGATTGCCGTGTAAAGCTTGGTCGCTTCCGGCGGGCAGGTCTCTGCCACATAGGCCGCGCCGACCAGTTCGGCAGGCACCACCACTTCGGGTGCGGTCTTCATATCTTCCGGCATGAACGCCTCAGACCCTTTGATCCCGTTGGCATAGCGCGCGAAAGAAGACAGCATCGCGGCGTTCTCTGGATCCATGATAAAGTTTAGGAAGGTCTTTGCCTCCTCCACATTACCGGCATCCGACAGGATCGCGGCGTTGTCCATCCAGACGGGGAAGCCCTCTTGCGGATAACCGAACGCGATATCGGCATTCTGGTTGCGCGACCGGAACGACGCGCCGTTCCAGTTCACACCAGCCGACAGATCACCCTTGGCGTATTTTTCAATGTTGCCGTAATCCATCGACAGCCAATGCGGTTTGGCCGCCTGCAACACATCGCGCACCTCGCGCAGAACCTCTTTGTCCGCCGTGCACTGTTCGCCACCCACATATTTAATGGCCAGCCCCATCACGTCGTTCATCTCAGGCACGACATTGATCTTGCCCTTCAGTTCCTCCGGCGGATCAAAAATCACCGCAGCCGTGTTGATGTCACCGCCATAAACAGAGGTATTCACCGTTACGCCCACCGTGCCCCACTGCCACGGCACCGTGTAGTTGCGCCCTGGATCAAACGACACGTCGACCCATTGGGGATCCACATGCTTGAAGTTCTCCATCTCATTGGGCTTTGATTCCATCAGCAGGCCCTCGCCCACGAAGATGGGGATATACGTCCCCGACGGCACCACGATGTCGAACCCGTGCCCGCCAGCCTTGATCTTGGCCAGCGCGGTATCGTTGCTGTCATAATCGGTGATCGTCACGTTGATGCCGGTCTCGGCCTCAAACTTCTCAATCATCTCGGGGCTGGTATAGTTCCCCCAATTGTAGATATTCAGCTCCCCCTCGGCCAGCGCGGGTGCTGCGAGGAAAGCAAGGACTGCTGTGAGTGTCTTTTTCATAGTCGTCTCCCTTAGGTTTTGATTTTACTCAGCAGAGTGAAGGCGATCACCATCGTGACCGATATGCCCAGTAGGGCGGTGGAAATGGCGTTGATCTCTGGTGTGACCACGCGCCGAAGTTGACCAAGCATATATGTCGGCAGCGTATCTTGGCCCGCCGATTTAACAAACTCGGTGATCACCACGTCATCGAGGCTGATCACAAAGGCCAGCATCGCGCCCGCGAGGATCCCGGGCCAAAGTTGCGGCAGGGTGATCCGGCGGAAGATCTGGAAGGGCGTCGCGTAAAGGTCAGATGCCGCCTGTTCGAGGCTTAGATCCATGCCCTGCAACCGCGCCCGAATGGGCAAATACGCAAAAGGAATGCAGAACGCCGAATGCGCAATGATCAGGTACAAAAGCCCGGTATACCCCGTGGCCACCTTGATCATCGCAAAGAAGATCAGCAGCGCCACAGCCGTCACAATCTCCGGCACCATCAGCGGCTGATTGATCATGGCAAAGACCGTGGTCTGCCCGCGAAACTTCCGCGTTCTTGTCGTCGCCAAAGCCGCCAGCACCGCCACGGTCGTCGAAATCAACGCGGCCCAGAACGCGATGATCAGCGACCGCACGGTGGCCTCCTGCACCTGCTCATTTTCCCAGGCCGACGCATACCACCGCCACGAAAACCCTTCCCATATGGCGATCGAAGACCCGGCATTGAATGAATACACAACCAGCAGGATGATCGGCATATAAAGCATCACAAAACAGGCCATGGCGATGGTGGTGAAGCCGGTCTGCTTGCGGACGTCAAAGCCTTTAGCCATGCCGCACCTCGTCTTCCCCCGCCGCGCGCACATAGGCCATCAAGGCCACCATCACGATCGCCAGCAATGTGATCGACAACGCGGCGCCCAAGGGCCAATTCCGCCCCTGTCCGAACTGCAACTCAATCAGGTTGCCAATCATCAACTGATTGCCGCCGCCCATGATCCTCGGCGTCACATAGGCCCCCAATGACGGCACAAAAACGAGGATGGACCCCGCGATCACCCCCGGCTTCACCAGCGGCAAAATCACCCGCCGCAGCACACGAATGCGCGTGGCGTAAAGATCATACGCCGCCTCCACGAGGTTGAAATCCAACCGCTCCATCGAGGCATAAATCGGCAGCACCATCAGCGGCAGATACACGTAGACCATGCCCAGAATGATCGCGAATTCGGTGAAGAGCATCTGAATGGGCTCATCTATCACGCCCATCGCCATCAGCACCGTGTTCACCACCCCCTCATTGCGGATCAACTCCAATATCGCAAAGGTCCGGATCAACAAGTTCGTCCAAAACGGAATGATGATCAGCAGCATCCACATATCGCGCTGCTTCTTGGGCCGTGTGGCGATGAAATAGGCCGTCGGAAAGCCCACGATCAAACAGACCAGCGTGGTCAGCAAGGAGAGCTTCACCGACCGCCAGAAAATGCTAAGATGCGCATCCGACCACCCCAGCGTGTCATCGA
>JBCCAJ010000276.1:0-4465 GCA_039814845.1 Pseudomonadota bacterium
ATTAGGGCAAAGGACATTGATATGATTCGTAGAAGAGACTTCCTAAAACGGGGGGCGAGCTTTGCGGCGCTGCCCCTGATCGGCTCCGTGGCTGGATGCGCCGCCCCCATCACCTCATCTCAATCCTACATCAACGGCGTCGTGGCGCAGGATCGGGTATCTCCGGTCTTCCACTGGACCGATGTGATGCTGCAGGCGATCCGCAACCAAGCCATCACGCCGCCGCCGGCCACGCGCGTTTTCGCCATGGCCCATGTGGCAGGTTTCAATGCGGTGAACTCAATCGAAGGTGGGTTTTTGCCAACGCTCAACACTGGCCCCGCGCCCACTGGTGCGGATCCGGCAGCGGCCTACGGTGCGGCTGTGGCCACGGCGCTCAATGATGCGCTGCGGGCCTCCTTTGCGCCGGACCTGTCACGCTACCTGTCCGACCTGCCAGACAATGGCGGCAAATCCGAAGGCGTGGCGTGGGGCCGTACCGTCGGTCACGCCTTGGCCGCGTCACGCTACCAGGACGGGGCGGAGCCGTCGCGGTCAGAGGAATATCTGGGCCGTTACCCGCGCCGGGGTGATAACCTGAAATGGTCGCCCACTGGGCCGTTTTACAGGGCGGGCTCTCCTGGTCCGCGCTTTGGCACTTTCGCGCGTGGCTTGCTGCCCGGTTGGGGGGGCGTGCGCCCTTGGCAGATGAAATCCGCCGGTCAGTTCCTCGTTGTGAATTTCCCCGAAGAACACACCAGAGAATTCGCCCGACAGCTTGAAAAGATCCGCGTGCTTGGTGGCTCAAACAGCCCCATCCGCACGCCCGATCAACGTCAGATCGCGTTTTTCTGGGAAGACGGCCCCCGGGGTGTCACCCCGCCCGGTCACTGGCAGATCATCGCCATGGACATACTGCAGCGCCAGCACATGTCGCTGAATGACCAAGCCCATGCCTTTGCGATGCTCAGCTCATCCCAGGCAGATGCGGCGATCACCACGTGGCATTCCAAATACGTCCATGACGTGGTGCGGCCCGAAACCTATATCCGTCAGCGGGCTTCTGGTGCCAACTATGATGCGGGCTGGAACACGCTGATCCCGACGCCGGGCTTTCCGGCCTACACATCCGGGCATAGCTGCTTTAGCGCGGTGTCGGCGCGGATGATCTGCAACATCATCGGGCGCGACCGGATCCATTTCTCATCCGAAAGCCCCGATCTGGTGAACTGGCCACGGGAACTGACGGGCGTGCGACGGTCATGGAACAGCCTCTGGGCGGCTGCGGAAGAGGGCGGTGCCAGCCGGGAATTCGGCGGCATCCATTGGGAAGAGGACAATACCCAAGGCCTCCGTGCGGGCAAATTGCTTGCTGACTTCACCTTCCGCAAACTCAACAGAAAGCACGGCTGATATGACCAAAGTTTCGATTTCCCGTGTTTTCAAGAACACGGCACTCACCATGGCGGCCAGCCTGGCGGCCTTCTTTGCAACACCTCAGATCGCGAGCGCACAACAGCAATCCGGGCTTCTGGGTTATGATGATCTGTCCTTCTTTGAGGAAGGGCTGGCCACCGATCTGGGTGGGGCCGTTCTACGGTTCCAGTTCCTGCTTGATCAGGCCTATATCGACAACCCGGCACCGGGGGCGGATGACTGGAACACCACGCTCCAGTTTTCGACTGCCCTGCGCGGAGAGCTGTCCAACGGCTGGTTCACCGGTGTGGCCTACACTGGCATTTTCGACACCGATGATGCGGGTGGCAATGATCGCCACCTCTATTCTGTCTTTGTCGATGCGCCGTGGGGGACGCTGAGCCTTGGCCGCGTGACGGGCCTTCTGGAAAACACCGTGGCGCGGCGCAACCGGGTGGGCAATGCCACACTCGCCGCCGGTCGTGGCTTGGGTGGGTTGAATGAAACCGGCCTGCATTATGTGCGTGCGGTGAACGCCTATCAAATCCATTTCGCAGCCGATGAAGAAGGCGACGCGCAAGCCGCGCTGTTCTTTGAGGCCCCCATCGGCACGGGGGCCCATACCTTCGGCATCCGGGGCGGCACGGGCAAGGTGCAGCACCGCTCACCCGCCGTCGGCACGGGCAGCATCGAAGAGATTGCAGGGTTTTACGGATACACGCTTGGATCGCTCAGCGTCGGCGCGGAGCTGGGGATGCAGGACATCTCTTTGACAGGTGCACCGGCCAGCATGGCGCAGCGCTATGCCTCTCTTGGCACCAACTACAAAGTGGGACGAACATCCTTGTCTGCAGAGCTTGGTTGGAGCCGGTTCATGGGCGCGACAAGCCGATCTGCGGGTCTTGGGGTCCGATATGACATCGCGCGCGGGTTCTCGGGCAATCTTGGCCTGAACTACATCGACGCGGGCGCCACAGATACGTGGCGCATCCCGGTCTCGATCCGATACGAGTTCTGACGCAGCCGCACGCGTTGAAAAGAAAGGCCCCGTTCCGCGCGGGGCCTTTTTTTATGCTGCGTTGCGGTTGGGATAGGCGAACAGTTTCGCAATCGCGCTGTTTTCGCGCATCTGTCGCTGTTCCAGGATGTCCCGAGCCACGCGGGCCTCATAGGCCTTGAGCATCGGCCGCGCCGTCGGAAAGGGGGAGGGGGCCGTGTCCTTCGCCAAGGATGGATAAAGCGCAGACAACCGCGCGCGCCCATGTTCGGTCAGCCACTTGCGTGAGGCAGGGCCGGGAAAGAATGTCTCCGTTTCGGCACCTTCAGCGAAGATTACGTCATGGCCATCCACCATAATGTGGAAGTATTCCACAATCTGGCGTTCCACGCGTTCAACACCCGGAAGACCAACAAGGTGGCGCGCCCGCACAAAGACCTCAGGTGAGTCAAAGTAGAGCTCCATCTGGCAATCGCGCAGCAGCATGGCGTGCTGTGGCGACACGGTTAAATCGCGGGAGGGCAGGCCACCCCCAAGCGCCCCGCGCGCGATCCGCACCGGCCAACGCTTTTGCACGGGACGGAACAAAGCTTGGTGATCCAGCCACACGATTCTGCGCGCGCCTCCATGCGTCACGACCATATCGCCCACTTGCAATGTCTCCACCGCTCGCGGCCCTTGGGGCGTGTAAATCAAAGTGCCGCGCCCGAAACACGGGATATCTGCATAGGGCGTGCCGCCGCCATCATTTTTGAACTCAATGTCGTAGATGACACCGGGGATCACCGGGCCGGTCGCAACGACCAAGGTCAAATCGCCCGCGTTCTCCGACGGTCCCACCGCCACGAACAATAGATCAATCGCCGGACCGCCCCCTTGTGGTGTTGCGGTCAGGGTGAACTCCACCTCCAGCAGTGATCCATCGGTCAAGTTGATGATGGTCCCATCCGCGGCCGTGACGGTTTCATCCCCCACAAGAAATTGGTTTGGTGCCCCCGGGTTAGGATCATCCTGAAAGCCGTCGTCGAATTCCGGGTCATCATCATCGACGACAATGCCGAACTGCTGCGCACCTGTCGAAAGCTCTGCCGTGGCGTTGTTGGGCAAAGTGAAAGGTCCGTTCTGTGATGGGTTCAACTGGCCATTGTCGTTCAGGAACGAAAAATCCTGAAACAACAGTGCAGTGATCACACCTCCATTTGGCATAGGTATTCCCCCTGATAGTCGCGCAGGTCCGTGGCAGTGACGTGGCGCGAGGGTTGTGAGCAGACATGTGTGTCAGGCCAAATGGCAGCGGCCCACACAACTTTAACGTTATTGCGGCGTGACCGATTCGCATATTGGATCAGCCAAGGATTTGTTAAGTCGACCCTTTTGCACGGCGTACTCGCCCAAAAAAGACCCAAACTTCGCTTGTTTGGGTGACGCCCAGATCCATCAACGGCATGATTGCCTTACGTTTCGAACACCCTGAACCGCCATAAAAATATGGGCTTTCCCTAAGTGTCGCACAGGCTCCCGCGGAGACATCATTCCAAGGCAGTCCTTGACTTCAGTATGGGTATCCATGGGTGCAAAAATCCGCGCATCACCGGCAAATCGCGAAGGCTGAGCAGAATTTCGCTAAGGCCCAAGCCGCGACAGGCGCATTTCTGCGCAGGATTTCAAGCAGCCAGCGGCGGGCAAAAACACTGCGTAAGCCCAAGTTTTTGCTTCACATCGCACCCAAATGTCGGTAACTGCCCACTGTTCGGTGGTGTTATGCCACCTGACACATCGTCCAAGACGGTGGGTGCGGCCATCCGGTTCGCTTAATTCCCTGCCTGAGACGGGATAGACATGATCAGTTTTAAAGCTGCCATTTTGCGCGGCTTCTGGCGATCTGGCACCCCCGTAAAAAGGACTTAAACCGCGTCGGCGCTTTCGCATCGACGTTAATGAGCCGGGGTCACGAAAGTTTCGGGCCTCAAAAATTGGAGTGAAACTGTGGATAGAGCCCAGAAAGAGAAAGTGGTCGAGGAACTCGGCCAGATCTTCGAAAGCTCTGGCGTCGTTGTGGTTGCCCACTACGAG
>JBCCAJ010000242.1:0-4907 GCA_039814845.1 Pseudomonadota bacterium
CCACGCGATTGACTGGCTCGACATCAGGGACCGGGCGGACAAGGACGCCTTGAAGGTCTTCTTCGACGGTCAGTTCGGCGATCCGCTTGACATCGCCATGGGCAAGAAAGAGCCCGTGATCAAGCGCGCAGAGGGGCAGCGCTTTGCTGAGATACTTGGCCACGCCCGGATGTTGATTGAAGAAGAAAATTTCCTCAACTGGCAAGTGACCTTCCCAGGCATCTGGTCGGACTGGGAAGAAGACGAACTGACAGGTGGGTTTGACGCCGTGGTGGGCAACCCGCCGTGGGATCGCATGAAGCTTCAGCAAGTTGAGTGGTTCGCAGAGCGCCGTTCAGAGATTGCGATGGCGTCGCGCGCCGCGGATCGAAAGAAGATGATCGCATTGCTGGAAAAAGCAGATGATCCCTTGGCTTTGGATTTTGGCAAGGCGTCGGAACGGGCAGAGGCCGGAACGCGTATGGCGCGAAAGAGCGGGGATTACCCCTTGTTATCTGGCGGTGACGTGAACCTCTATTCGCTTTTCGTCGAACGAGCGATGACCGTAGTGAAGCAAGACGGGCTGATCGGTTTACTTGTCCCGTCGGGAATCGCGTCAGACAAGACCGCCTCGAAGTTCTTCAAGGGCGTGGCGACAGAAGGCCGGTTGAAGGCGCTTTATGACTTTGAGAACCGGCGGACGCGCTACGATCTGAAGCCGTTCTTCGAAGATGTGGACAGCCGCTTCAAGTTCTGCGCTTTCGTGGCCAGCCCGTCGCCAACGGAGAACGCTGCGCGCTGTTCGTTCTTTCTACAATCTGTGAGTGAGCTTGCCGATCCAGAAGTCTGTTTCTTACTCAACGCGGAGGATTTCGCGCGCGTGAACCCAAACACCGGCACCGCACCGATTTTCCGCTCGAAGCGCGATGCTGATATGACAACAGTCATCTATGGCAACGCCGTTCCTTTGGTTGATAGGTCTTCTGGTCCCGAGGTGAAGGTATGGCCGGTGATATATTCGACCATGTTCCACATGACCAACGATTCAGGCTTGTTCCGCACCCGCACGGAGTTGGACGAGCAAGAGGCGGCTTACCCGCTTGGCGGCAACACCTTCGGAAGTGCGTCAGGAAACTGGCTACCGCTCTACGTAGGGCGAATGATCCACCAATTTGATCATCGCGCCGCATCGGTCGAAGTGAACGAGGCCAATCTGCACAACGCGGCCTTGAGCGGCGCGGTGACTGAAGAACAAAAGGCTGATCCAAATTTTGTTCCCACCCCGCAATATTGGGTGCCGGAAAGCGAAGTCGATCTGCCTTCAGGCGTTGAGTGGACGATTGCCTTTCGAGACATCGCAAGGGCTACGGATGCGCGGACGATGATCGCGGGAGCTATTCCGAAAGCGGGTGTCGGGAATACCGCCCCCTTGATCCTTTGGAAGGATCAGGATCAGCGGGCCGACCATAAAGCACTTCTCTTGGGAAACCTTGGCGCAATCTCATTAGATTACGTGACAAGGCAGAAAGCTCAAAGCACGCACCTGAATTGGTACATCGTCGAACAGCTTCCAGTAATCTCACCTGAAAAATTCGACAGCGTGCGCTTCGGAGCAAAGAGCGCGGCAGAAGTTGTCCGGCAGGCTGTTCTTGAGTTGACCTACACCGCCCACGACATGGAGCCGTTTGCACGGGACATCGGCTATGTGGACGAGACGGGAACCGTGAAGCCGCCTTTCACATGGGATGAAGAGCGCCGCCTTGTTTTGCGCGCTAAGCTCGATGCCGTCTTCTTCCACCTCTACGGCATCACCGACCGCGATGACATTCGCTATATCTACTCGACCTTCCCGATTGTCGAGCGGGAAGAGAAAGCGGCCTATGGTGGGCAGTATCGCTCTTGCGAGCTTTGCCTTGCCTACATGAACGCACTCGCCGCTGGAAATCCCGATGCAGAGATAAGTCTGTGAGCGCTGCTGTTGACGCCAAGAACGCCCGCAGTCGGCTTAACCAAGACGAAGCGAACCCCCGCCAGATCGCACGGGCACGCCGTGTTTGTCGCGCCGATCTTACGTGGTGACCTGACCGACGGCTTTTCGTGGCGTTCCGCAACCGTGTCGCTGAGCGCGTGGTGCCGTGTTCGGCGCGACATGGGGGGACCCCCGATGTTCGATAGCCTGGCAGATGGACAGATCCCGCGCGTGCTCAACGCATGCGTCAGACATGTTGCGTGAAGGCGTCTGAATGGCAGGATGAGCCAACCCTCGCCAATGCCTGCGTGTGACTTAACGGTTCGCGGTGACGCTTGCCATTTTGACGCCTGCGAAGATCAAGGCCGCCCCGGCCGTTTTGTTGATAGCATCGACGATCCAGGCACGGACGCCTCCGTTGGCCAGCCGGTCGCCCATATTGGCGTAGGCGGAATAGATGACCAATTGCATGGTTGTTCCTGTCAGCCCCATCACAATCATCTGCGGCGCGATCGGGGCATCGGTGTCCAAAAACTGTGGAAGAATGGCTGCGAAATATAACAGCGCTTTCGGGTTCGCGAACTCGACGATGAAACCCTGCGAGAAGAGCTTTTTCGTCGACCGTACGGCCCCTGTCTGAGCCACCGCAATGCCGCCAGATTTACTGAACATCGCGGTAAGACCAAGGTAGATCAGGTAGCCGACCCCGACCCATTTGATGATTAGGAACAGAAGGTCGGAGGCCAGGATCAATGCGGCCAAGCCTGTTGCTGACAAAACAAAATACGTCGCGGTGGCCAGCATGATCCCAAAGATGCTGAATGTCGTTGCTTTCCAGCCGTTGCTTGCGCCTTGCGAGGCGACAAGGATTGCCGATGCACCCGGGGAGAGTATGACGACCGCGGTGGTTGTTGCGAAGATCAAGAAAGCCTGTGGTTCCAATTGTCCGTCCCTTGGCTGATTTAAGAACAAGTCAAGGACCTTCCTGGTTTCCGGTCAACTTGGAAAATGGCATGAGTCTGCGCAAGCGGCCGATCCTTTTGCGCGCAGCATCGGAGAGCGCAGGCCCGCTCCGGACTTCCGTCCTGTGCTTGCCTTGTGGTTCGTGCCATCTGAAGACTATCCCCCACGTACTTTGATGCGCAGGCAAAGACTCTGATCACTGCCCAGGCCGAGAGACATCTGAGTACCCAAGGTTGACAACATTGCCCCCAGTTAAGGCGCAGGCGCGGACCCGGTGCCGCGGGATGCTTCGGTTTCCTTTCGACCCGGCGTGATGACCGCGCTTGTGGGGCCAAATGGGTGTGGCACGTCGACTTTGCTGAAGGCGATCATGGGGTTTGTGGGGTTGGAGCAAGGCTCTGTCACCTTGAACAACCGCCCGGTGGCGGCGTTCAAGCGACGGGAACCGGCGCGCCATATCGCCTATCTGCCACAGGAAAACCATTGCCCCAATACCTGGCGGTCGCGAAGTTGGTCGAACTGGGTGGGTTTTCGCGCCAAGCCCTGCTGGGCGGCACGCGCGCAGCAGACAGGGCACGGTTTGCCGACGTGCTGGCGCTGTTGAAGCTGAGCGCGCAGGCGCATTTGCCGGTCAATCAGCTGTCTGGCGGTCAGCGGCAGCGGGCGTGGATAGCTATGATCCTAGCGCAGGCCGCCAATGTCTTCTTGCTGGATGAGGCGGTCAATCACCTTGATATCCGGTTCCAATAGATCCTTGAAATCATCGAGGCCCATTTCGGGCTGTCGCCGTCAGGTCGACGAACTGGTGTGCAATGCCCTCAAGGCGTTAAACCCGATCCGGCCCAATAGTGCAGGTGCAGCCTTTTGAGCGGAAAAGCCACCGAAGACCGCTGCCAGCAGGGTTCAGATGGTGCAACTGTCTGTGTTTATGGTTTCGCGTCTTCGGCCTCGCCAAAGTGGATGTTGTCGCGGATGGACCCATGAAAGAGAACCACATCCTGCACCACCATCGACATGTTGCGTCTGACGTCAGACATCGTGATCGCGCGCAGGTCCACACCGTTCAGTGTGATAGCGCCGTCAATCACATCGTGGAACCGGGCGAGGAGGATGGGCGATTGTGGACGTTCCCACAGATGTGGGGCCCGCGAGGGCCAGTGTGTGCGCCGGTGCCACCTCAGGTGAGATGTCGTGCAAAGCGTGCGTAGCCGCGCGATATGCGACGCCCACATTTGACAGCCCGGTCGCGCATGTCGCCCGGCCCAATGACGCGGCATCTAGGGTGTCCTTAACATTCTGGCGGGTGTCCAGAATGTTGGTCACCCGCGTCAGGCTGGCCGTGCCACGGCGGCAACTTTTCACTGCATTGCCGAGGGCAAAAAGGGGCTGGAAGAGTGAGCCGTTGTAGAGAATGAAAGCCACCAGATCGGCCACTAGAATTTGTCCGGACAGGGCCATGCGCGCGCCCACCAGAATGACCAGCGCGGTGAAGACACCCATTACCGTCTTGTTTGGTGGGCCAAACAGAGACACCACCGTAAGCGACCAGATCTGACGCCGTGCCAACATGTCGGAAAACCGGCCGGACATGCCGGCTGTCTGGCCGTCTTGATTGAAACCTGAGTTTCGCGAATGCCGCCGACGTGGGTTTGGACAAGAGCGGTTAGCCCCGCTTCGCGATTGGCCTTTTTAGGGAACGTGGGGCCGCCTCGCGGCCAATGCGCGCCATGATGTAATGCGCCACGGGCAGCGATGCGAGCGCCAGAAACGTCAGAAGCCTGGACAAGGTCAAAAGGATGATGCCCCCCACCGCGAGGATAAGGGCCGTGACGAACCCATAGATCGTGTCGGCCAGACCTGGTTCCAGCCGCATCTTGGCATCAACCACGTGTTTGGTGATATCGCCTGATTTGTGCTGGATGTACCAGCCGAGCGACAGGGTGTGCAGATTGCGGTAGATCGCAGTGCGCACATCCCGGCAGGTTTTGAAGGCCAC
>JBCCAJ010000214.1:0-5381 GCA_039814845.1 Pseudomonadota bacterium
GACTCCGCCCCCAAGGGCAGCGCCATATTCACAACCGCCAGATCCTTCGGCGCGCTCAGCCGCACTGCACCGAATTTCTCAGAATACCCCGCCAGCGGCGGCGCGGAGACCAGTTTGAACTTAGCCACGAAGCCGCTCCCCTTCTGGATCAATAAAGTGCGCGGAGACGATCTCAACATCCATCTCAGTGCCATGGACCGGGCTAACGGCGCGGATCACTTCACCCTTGCGGCTGTCCCCTGATTTCACAAAGCCAAGCCCCACCGAATGCCCCAGATTGGGCGACCAGGCGACTGAGGTCATCCACCCCTGATCGTTGGCCATCGTCGCCTCATCGCCCTTGGTGATGAAATGCGACCCGGCAATCAGGCCCTTGCTGCGATCCACGGGGCGCAGACCCATCAGCTTCACGTCATCCTCGCGGATCATCTCCTCGCGCTGCGACAGGACGTTACCGATGCATTCCTTCTTCTGGCTCACCATGCGGCCCAGCCCGATGTTGTGTGCGGTGGTCTGACCGGTCAGCTCATTGGCCGTGCAGTGCCCCTTCTCAATCCGCATCACGCCCAGCGCCTCGGTGCCATAGGGCACGGCATCAAATTCCTCACCCACCTGCATCAGCCCTTCGATCATCGAATTCCCAAAACGGGCAGGCACCGCAATCTCAAAGGCCAGTTCACCAGAGAACGAGATTCGGAACAACCGCGCCGGCGTGCCACCAAAGACGGTGACCTTGCCGCAGGCCATGAAGGGGAAGGCCTCGTTGGAAATGTCGAAACCCTTGTCGACAACCTTCTGCAAAAGCTTCCGGGAATTGGGCCCTGCCACGGCGAACTGTGCCCAGCCATCCGTCGTGGAGATGACGTGCACATCCAGACCGGGCCACAGGCACTGGCGCGCAAATTCCAGGTTGCGATAGACCAGAACGGCGTTCGCAGTTGTGGTGGTCATCACGTAATGGTCGTCATCCATCCGGGCGGTCGTGCCGTCGTCATAGCAAATCCCATCCTCGCGCAGCATGAGGCCATAGCGGACACGGCCCACCTTCAGCGTCGAGAACGTGTTGGAATACACCTTGTCCAGAAACGCGCCCGCGTCTTTGCCCTTGATGTCAATCTTGCCAAGGGTTGTCACATCGCAAATGCCCACGGAAGTCCGGGTCGCCAGCGCCTCCCGATCCACGCTATCGCGCCAACCCTTTTCGCCTTTTTGCGTATACCATTCCGCCCGCAGCCAGTTGCCAACATTGACGAAGCTCGCGCCATTCTCTTCGGCCCATTTGTGGCTGGGTGTCAGGCGGTAGGGTCGAAAATCCTTGCCTCGCGCCCGACCGCCCAGCGCACCAATCGGCACAGGCGTATAGGGCGGGCGGAAGATCGTCGTGCCGGTGTCCTGGATAGGCTTGCCCGTAAGCTCCGACATGATGGCAAGCGCCGGAATATTCGCGGTCTTACCCTGATCGGTGGCCATGCCTAGCGTGGTGTAGCGCTTCAGATGCTCGACCGACCGGAACCCTTCCGCGAAGGACTGTTTGACGTCCTTGACTGTCACGTCGTTCTGCTGATCCAGCCATGCGCGGTTTCTGCTCTCAGACACATGCCAGTAAGCCGCGCTCTTGCTTGGTTCATCGGAGGCGTCCGGCACATCCGTCGCCGCCGGTTTGAAACCCAAGTCGCTGATCTGCGCGTCCGCCACCGCCTGGCCCTCGGCCAGGCTCGCCGCCAAGGTCATCGCCCCATTGGCGGCCCCGGCAACGGCCATGCCCACGGGCAAAACACCGCCCGGCACAAACGCGTTAATGTCGTCGCGCCATTCGGGCCGCCCGCGCTGATGGCAGGTCAGATGCACATTGGGATTCCACCCGCCCGAAACAGCCACCGCATCAACGGGCAGGGTAACGCCTCCGCTGGTCTCAATGGCCTTCACACCTTTCCGACCGATGGTGTTCACAATGCCCTGCCCAAGCAGGTGTCGCACGCCCGGCAGGTCCATCGGCGCATCCTGATCCCGGCTGTCAATCACGGCAATCACGTCCACCTCTGCTGCTTGCAAGTCTTTGGCGGTCTGCCAGCCGTCGTCATTATTTGTGAACACCGCCATCTGCTTGCCCGGCGCCACGCCAAATCGGTTCACATATGTCCGCACCGCGCCCGCCAGCATAATGCCGGGGCGGTCATTGTTGCCAAACGCAATGGGCCGCTCGGTTGAGCCCGCCGCCAGCACCGCCCGCTTGGAATAGACCCGCCAGAGGATTTGCCGAGGCTTGCCTTCACTGGTTTTCAGATGATCGGTGCATCGTTCCAGCGCGCCATAGATCCCATGATCATAGGCGCCGTAAACGGTCGTCCGCGTCATCACGCGCACATTGTCCATCGACGCCAGTTCTGCCACGGTCTTCGCGGCCCAAGTACTGCCTGCCTCGCCGCCGACCTCATGCACCTCAGAATTGAGCCGCCCACCGGGCAGGAAATCCTCATCCGCCAAAATCACGCGCGCGCCCGACCTTGCCGCCGAAAGCGCCGCCATCAACCCCGATGGCCCCGCACCGATCACCAAAAGATCGCAATGCAGGAAGCCTTTGTCGTAAGTATCAGGGTCGGTCATCTTCGACAGGCTTCCAAGACCTGCCGCCTGGCGAATGATCGGCTCATAGAGCTTTTCCCAGAACCCCTTGGGCCACATGAATGTCTTGTAATAAAACCCCGCCGTCAGGAAGGGCGACGCAAAATCGGTGATCGCCATCATGTCGAAACTCAGCGATCCGCGATGGTTCTGGGATTTGGCCAGCAACCCGTCATATAGTTCTGTCACCGTGGCACGCGTATTGGGTTCCTGCGCGGCCCCGGTGCGCAATTCGACCAGCGCGTTGGGTTCCTCAGACCCAGCGGTCAGAATGCCCCGAGGCCGGTGATACTTGAACGACCGCCCAACCAGAAGCTGCCCATTGGCCAGCAAAGCAGAGGCCAGCGTATCCCCCGCAAACCCCTCCATCCGGTAATCGTTGAACTTGAATTTCAGCTTTGTGGCCCGGTCGATCAGACCACCCTTTACGCGATGCGCCCCACTCATGTGTCACGCCCCCGTTCCTTGGCCACATCGCGGGCCAGTTCTACCTTTGTGATCTCATGGCTGAGCGTGTTCCGCGTGACCACAAGCCAGGACCGATCCCCTTGTTCGTGGTACCAAAGTTCCTGATGTTCGCCCGCAGGATTGTCACGCAGATAGCCATATTCGTGGAACTGCTCTGCAGCATCTTCAGCCTGCCAATTGGGCCGGTCGATCAAACAAGCATCGCCCAGATAAACAAACTCGGCGGCATCACGCGGCCCGAGGAGAGGGTGTTCAATTATCATATCCGCGTCTCCTCAGTGCAGGTTGGGCTGATTGCCCATGCCTTTTTCATCGATCATATGCCCGCGCTTGAATCGGTCGAGGCGCATCTCAGTTGCGACCTCATGGGGCTCACCGGTGGCCAGCAAATGGGCATAACAATAGCCTGACGCAGGCGTTGCCTTGAACCCGCCATAGCACCAGCCGCCATTGAAATAGAGCCCGTCAATATGGGTCTTGTCGATGAAGGGGGAGCCATCCATCGACATATCCATCACCCCACCCCAAGACCGCAGAAGACGCGCCCGTCCAATCATCGGCATGATCGCCATGCCGCCTTCGCAGACATCTTCGACCACCGGCAGATTGCCCCGCTGCGCATAGGTGTTGTAGCCGTCAATGTCGCCACCAAAGACCAGCCCGCCTTTGTCCGACTGGCTGACATAGAAATGCCCCGCGCCGAAGGTGATCACGCCGGGCAGGACCGGCTTCAACCCCTCGCTCACGAACGCCTGCAACACATGGCTCTCAATTGGCAGACGCATCCCCGCCATGGCCATCACGCGCCCTGACGAGCCCGCCACACAGACTGCAACCTTCTTCGCCCGGATCACCCCCCGAGAGGTTTGCACGCCGTTGCAAACACCGTTCTCAATGTCGATCCCTGTGACCTCACAGTTCTGGATCAGGTCCACGCCTTTGCGATCCGCCCCCCGCGCGTATCCCCACGCCACCGCATCATGCCGCGCCGTGCCCCCGCGCCGCTGATACAGCCCGCCCTTGATCGGGAAGCGCGCATTGTCGAAATCAAGGAAGGGCAGTTCGCGGCGAAGCTGCGCGGCATCCGCCAATTCCGCATCGGCACCGGCGAGGAACATCGCATTCGCTCGACGCACAAAGGCATCCCGCTGCCCGTCAGTATGGAAGAGATTCAGGATCGACCGCTGCGAGACCATGGAGTTGTAGTTGGTGTCCTGTTCCAACCCCTCCCACAGCTTCATGGAAAACTCATAAAACGGCTCATTGCCCGGCAGCATGTAGTTGGAGCGAATGATGGTCGTGTTCCGCCCGATATTGCCCCCACCAAGCCACCCTTTCTCAACCACCGCGATGTTGTGGATGCCGAACTTGTTGGACAAGTAGTAAGCTGTCGACAGACCATGCCCGCCACCGCCCACGATGACGATGTCATACTCCTCTTTCGGGTCGGGATCGCGCCACGCGGGCGTCCAGCCTTTATTGCCGGTCAGGCCTTCCTTCAGGATGCGGAACGCGGAATATGTCATAGGAACCTCAGGGCTAACTCAGGTGACAATCGCAAACGGCAGGCGGCTAGACTTTCCTAAAACAGTCACGTAGATGCCGCTAATGGACAAAATGGGAGAAAATACCGGGCAAAAACGGCGCATCGGCATTCTGCCCATCGACGGGTTTGCGGCCATGTCTTTTGCCGCCCTAACGGAACCCATGCGCGCGGCCAACCTTCTGGCACAGCGCACACTTTACGACACGGTGGTTTACTCCGTGACGGGCCACCCGGTACAAAGCTCTGGTGCCGCGCTGGTCATGCCCCAAGCGCGGGTGGGCGAAGACGAGCGCCTTGATTATCTGTTCCTCGTCGCAGGCGGGGATCCGGCGCGTTTCAACGATGCAGGCGTGACAGCCTGGCTGACCCGGCTTTCCCGCGCGGGCGTGCCGCTGGGCGGTGTGTCCGGTGGGCCAGTGATTTTGGCACGCGCGGGGCTGATGCAGAAGCGGCGCATGACCGTGCATTGGGAACACGCCGCTGCCTTGGCCGAGGTCTCTCCCCACCTGGTGATTGAACGATCCCTCTATGTGATTGATCGCGACCGTGTCACCTGCGCGGGTGGGTCCGCCCCGATGGATCTGATGCATGCGCTGATCTCCCAACATCATGGCGCGGCATTTGCGCGGCAGGTCAGCGACTGGTTCATGCACACGGATATCCGCCCCTCCGGCGGGCCGCAGCGGGCGGGTCTTTTGGATCGCGTTGGCACCAAGAACCCCGCAATTCTGGATGCGGTGGAGGC
>JBCCAJ010000021.1:0-14038 GCA_039814845.1 Pseudomonadota bacterium
ATGACCGCTTCCGTGCGGCGTGCGCAGGCGCGGACTTCTGGGATGCAGGAGGATATCGGATGAGCCGTCTTTCCCTTCATAGTGCTGTCGTCACAGGGGCCGGAACAGGCATTGGCAAAGCCATCGCTCTGCGGTTGGCGCGAGAAGGGGCCAAGGTTGTCGTAAATGATTTGAACGGTGACAGCGCAGAGGCGACCGTGGCCGAGATCACTGCGGCGGGTGGCATTGCTTTGGCCGTTCAGGGTGACGTCTCTGATCCGTTAGATATCGATCGCGCTTATGCCATGGGTGAAGATGCTTGGGGTGGCATAACTTTGGCTGTGAACAACGCAGGGATCGTCACCCAATCTCGACTTTCTGACATGGAGATCGAGGATTTCGACCGCATGGTTGCCGTGCATTTGCGGGGCTGTTTCATCTGCTGCCGCCGCGCTGTTGGGCCGATGCTAAAGGCCGGCTCAGGCTCCATCATCAACATCGCCTCACAGCTCGGCCAGATTGGTGGGGTCGAGCTTGCTCACTACTCAGCTGCCAAAGCGGGCATTATCGGTCTGACCAAGTCGCTTGCCCGCGAGGTGTCAGCGCAGGGTGTACGGGTCAACGCCATCGCACCGGGGCCTATCGGGACTGATCTGGTGATGGCGCTGTCTGAGGACTGGCGCAATGCCAAGGCGGCGGAATTGCCGCTAGGCCACTTTGGCCAGCCCGAAGATGTCGCTGCTACAGTCGCGTTCCTCGCTTCCGAAGATGCGAAAATCTATGTCGGTCAGACGCTTGGGCCAAACTCAGGAGATGTCATGCTATGAAAACAGCTCTGATCACAGGCGCAGGGATTGGCATTGGACGCGCCACGGCGAAAACCTTTGGCAACCATGGCTGGCGCGTTATCGTCACGGATGTACTTGAGATGGAAGGTGCTGCCGTTGCTGCGGAGATCGCAGAGGCTGGCGGTATTGCTGAATTCCACCCTCTTGATGTGACATCGACCGAGGCCGCAGAAGCGGTGATGGCTCAAGTTCACGAGGCTTACGGTCCACTTTCCGCGCTGATCTGCAACGCAGGCATCGCGCACAAAGTGCCGCTTGAAGAGCTGACGGATGAGAAGTGGGACCATACCTTTGAAATTGATCTCAAAGGTATGATCAGGTTGATCCGTCCCGCCGCTGCCGCAATGAAAACTGCGGACGGCGGGGCGATTGTCTGTCTGTCTTCCATCATGGGCGTGGCTTACGGCTGGGACGAACATGTGCACTACTCTGCCGCCAAATCCGGTGTCGTAGGGCTGGTGAGGGGTTTGGGCGTAGAGCTTGCTCGTGACAACATCCGGGTGAATGGCGTAGCGCCTGGCTTTATCCGCACGGCCCAAGCGCTCTCACCCGTGCATTCAGTTGGGCCTAAGGGTCTTGAAAAAGCAGCGGAGTACATCCCCGCCGGGCGCGTAGGCGAGCCCGAAGATATCGCCGATGTCATCCATTTCCTCGTCTCGGACGCGGCCCGCTACATGACCGGGCAGGTCGTCACCGTCGATGGAGGACTACTCGTCGGTCGCTACTAAAGGCGCGGCCATTACAAATTACCAACAAGCAACTGGGAGACTATCATGAAAAACTTTCAACCTTCACGTAGAGACGTGATCGCCGGCGCAGGCGCGCTGGCCGGGACGTCGGCGCTCATGGGCACAAGCGCTTTGGCCGATGGCCATTTGGCAGGTCAAGAGCTGCGCACTGTCGGACTGTCTGTGACCGTACAGGAACGCATCCTGAATGAATTCCAGGCGGCTTCCGGCGTTGGTTCTGTGTCGGGCAAAGCGGACATCTTCCCCAACACCCAAACGGAGCTGTTGTCAGGTTCCAGCGCTTATGACGTTTGGGAAACCATCGGCGAGCGTCTGCCCGCGATGACAGTGACCAACACGATCAAGTCGATCCCGACGGGAGACCTGGCGAACTGGGCGAACATCCGTCCAATCTTTACCGACACCGATCCGCGCATGTCACCGGCAGCGCAAATATCGGGCCAGATCTGGGCCGATGAGGCGAAGACCGAGCTGTGGATGGTCCCGACCGTCTTCAACTTCGATTCCATCGGCTACCGCCCTGATCTTGTCAGCGCGGAAGAGGCGAACACTTGGACGGCCCTCTTTGACGAAAAGTTCAAAGGCAAGACGGGTCTAAACGTTGACCCACTTATTGCCTTCGGTCAGGCGGTTCTCGCTATGACAGAGCTTGGGATGCTGGAGAACGAAAACCCCGGCAACCCAACGATTGAAGAGATCGATGAGGCCTCCAAGTTCCTGATCGCCAAGAAAAAAGCGGGCCAATTCCGCGCGCTTTGGGGTGATTTCGGTGAATTGGTGAACCTTCTTGCCTCGGGCGAAATGATCCTCGCGGATGCGTGGCAGCCAGCGGTCATGGCGGTCAAGGCGCAGGGCATTGAGTGTTCCTATGCGGTTCCAAAAGAAGGTTATCGCGCCTGGTCCATCGGTAACTCGTTGATCGCGAATTCACCTAACCCGGATGCGGTCAAAGCCTACTGTGACTACTGGCTCTCTGGCCCACCTGCGATCACTGTGTCTGAACAGGGCTACTATTCACCGACCACCAACGTGAAAGACGTGATGGACCCTGACAAGTACGCCTTCTGGTATGAGGGCAAGCCATGGGTCGGCGCACCGGATCGCGGCATCAGCGAAGGTGATCTGCGAGATGGCGGCAGCCTCGAAGAGCGCGCGAGCCTCGTCAAGTACTGGCACCAGTGGCCAGATGAGTATGACCACCTGATCTCCAAGTGGGATGAGTTCTTGTCTGCTTAAACGATCTTTTGGCGAAGGGGTCTTGCGGCCCCTTCGTCATCTCTCACACGGATACCGCGCATGTCTGATTACGACCTTGAACTCGTTAGTCTTCAAAAGATCTACCCCGGCGGTACGCTGGCGGTCGAAGGCTTTGACCTGCAGGTTCAGAAGGGTGAATTCATTTCGTTTGTCGGGCCATCAGGCTGCGGCAAGACGACGACATTGCGCATGATCGCAGGGTTGGAAAGCATCACATCTGGTGATCTGCTGATCCGGGGTCGCAATTTTACCATGGTCCCGGCTGAGAAACGACCAACTGCGACGATCTTTCAGAATTACGCGATCTTCCCGCATATGACGGTATATCAGAACCTCTGTTTCGGCCTCGAGGTGCGCGGACTCGCCAGCGATGAGATCAAGCAAAAGGTGGATGCGATCATCGATACGCTTGAACTGGGCGATGTGGCAGGCGCGCGTGAAGCGGCCTTGTCGGGTGGTCAAAAGCAACGCGTCGCTTTGGCGCGTGGTCTGGTCACGCAGCCAGAGATTTTATTGCTGGATGAACCACTTGGGGCGCTTGACGCCAACCTGCGGAAATCCATTCAGGAAGAATTGAAAATTTTGCAAAGGGATCTGGGCATAACCTTTGTTTTCGTCACCCACGCGCAGTCAGAAGCGCTGGCCATGGGCGACCGCGTCGTCGTGATGAACAATGGACGGGTGGAGCAGATCTCTGATCCGTTTGAGCTTTACACGCGTCCCCAATCAGGTTTCGTCGCGCGCTTTATCGGCCGCAACAAGATTATCGCGGGGCAACTGACATCGCTGTCTCAGGGCCGCGCATCTTTGCATACCGACGTGGGTCTGTTGTCAGGCGTGCCAGGTTTCGATGTGGCGAATGCCAAAGAGGGCAGTGCCGCGATGCTGGTCACCCCGTCGGAATATGTGGACCTCAGAGCGCCCGGCGGTGCCGCGGCAGAGGCGGACGAAAACCTGATTTCGGGCACTGTGCGACATGTGAACCAAATTGGCCATGTGGTGCATGTGGATCTGCACCTGCAGGGCGATCTTGCGATCAAGCTTGAGACCCACCGCGAGAAAATCGCGGGCAAAGGTGTGGCACCCGGGGCTGAGATGGATCTGTGCTGGCGCACCGATCGGGCAACCGTTGTTCTGGATGCAGCATGAGCAAAGTAGGGCTTCAGCTAGAAGATGCGTCTGCCGCTGAAATTGGCAGACATTTGGCTGCAAACAAGGGCGGTGCTGAAGAGGTCGCAAGTTTCTTTCTGGACAAGATCGACGCTCAGACCAGCCCTATATTTCTGACAGTTACCCGCGAGCGTGCCATGTCAGAGGCCCGTGCGGCAGATGAACGCCTGGCTGCTGGTCGCCCGCTGTCACCGCTCGACGGTGTTCCGATGGCGTGGAAAGACCTTGCTGACATGGCCGGGACCCCGACAACAGTCGCCTCAGATCTCTATCGTAACGCAGCGCCAGCGAATACCGATGCCGCCGCCTTGCGCCGTGCTGCGCGGGCGGGAATGGTGACGCTGGGCAAGCTTAATCTGGCTGAGTTTGCTTATTCCGCATTGGGGCAGAACCCGCACTATGGCACGCCACTCAACCCAAACAGCGATACGCCCCATGCACCGGGTGGATCTTCTTCCGGGTCTGGCGCAGCCGTTGCGGCAGGTCTCGCACCGGCTGCCATTGGGTCGGATACAGCAGGATCGGTGAGGATCCCAGCTTCCTTTTGTGGTGTCGTCGGTTTCAAAACCTCAGAAGGGCACGTGTCGACCGACGGGTGTTTCGCGCTGTCGCGGACGCAGGATACGCTCGGCCCGCTTGCCCATTCCGTCGAAGACTGTGCTTTGATCTATGGTGCACTGACTGGCCAATCTGATCTGAAGCTAGAGCCGCAACCCACAGACCATCTCAGCATCATTGTGCCTGGTGGGTTCGTGATGGATGATCTTTCTGACGCAGTCGGTGCTGCTTTTGAAGCCAGTCTTACACGTCTGTCAAAAGCCGGCGTCCGCATCCACCATATGCCCCTGCCCGCATTGGACGAGGCTGCGACCATGTTGCGCGAACTCGGCTCCATCGTCGCGGCTGAAGCCTTTCACGAACACCGCGCCTTGATGGACAGCCCAGAAGCCGACCGGATGGACCAGCGCGTGCGTGCCCGCATTGAGATTGGACGTAGCATGTCCGCGCCCGATCTGGTCGCCCTGCAGCAACAGCGGGCCAAGGGCATGGCGCAACTCACGGCAACCCTCGACGGGGCATTACTAGCAATGCCTACGACGCCTGATACCGCCCCGGCTCTCAGAGCGTTTGAAGGCGATGATGCCGCCTTTACCCACCACAATCTGCGCGCCAACCGAAACACCAGCATCGGCAGCTTCTACGATCTGCCGGGCCTCGCGATCCCCAATGGACGCGATACAGCAGGTCTGCCGACCAGCTTTTTGCTGTCTGCCACCAGCGGTGAAGATCAAAGCGTGCTGCACGCGGGACAAGCTCTTGAAGCGGCAATCAGACAAGACATTGAGTAATCTGGAAAGGACCTAAGGATGATACGAGTAGGCGTGGACGTAGGCGGTACATTTACCGACATCGTGCTGGAACGCACGCGCAGCGGCGGGAAGGGCGGACAGGAAGTCGTCGTGACCAAAGTCCCCTCGACGCCGCACGATCAATCCGAAGGCGTGGTTGCCGGAGTTTTGCAGGTCTGTGCGCAGGCCGAGGTCTCCCCGAGTGATATCGACGTGCTTTTTCACGGCACGACCGTGGCCACCAATATGGTGATTGAGCGCAACGGGGCCGAGGTTGGCATGCTGACCACCAAAGGTTTCCGCGACATCATGCACATGGCCCGCCACAAGCGGCCACATAACTTCTCTTTGCAGTTCGATGTGCCATGGCAATCAAAGCCCTTGGTCAAACGTCGGAACCGGATCCCGATCACAGAGCGGTTGACTCCGCCTACGGGCGAGATCGAAGTTCCGATGTCCGAGGATGAGGTCCGCGGTGCCGCCGAGCTTTTCAAGAAGCGCGGTCTGGATGCCGTTATCGTCGGCTTTCTGTTCTCTTTCCTGAACGATGCCCATGAAAAACGCGCCGTTGAGATCGTTAAGGAAGTCATGCCGGACGCCTTTGTCTGTGCCTCCTCCGAAGTCGTGAACGTGATCCGCGAATACGAACGGTTCTCATCCACGGCGATGAACGCCTATATCGGCCCGAAAACAGCGCTTTATCTGCGCAGACTTGAGAGCCGCCTGAAAGAAAATGCTGTGACTGCCACAGTGCGGATCATGCAGTCTAACGGTGGCATCTCAACCATCGACCAATCCGCAACACGGCCCATCGGGTTGTTGTTGTCTGGTCCGGCAGGTGGTGTGATCGGTGGTCGCTGGACAGGCGGGCATTGCGATACGGGCAACGTGATCACCATCGATATCGGCGGGACTTCAGCGGATATCTCTGTTATTCAAGACGGTGCGCTGCGCACCAAGAACCCGCGCGATACTGAGGTTGCGGGCCTGCCGGTTCTGGCTCCGATGATTGATATCGATGCGATTGGTGCTGGGGGCGGTTCTATCGCCTATGTCGATGCAGGTGGCGCGTTCCGGGTCGGGCCGCGTTCTGCTGGGGCGGTGCCGGGACCAGCGTGTTACGGGCGCGGCGGAACTGAACCGACGGTGACGGATGCCCAGGTGGCCTTGGGCCGTCTGGACCCGCAGCGTTTCCTTGGGGGCGATTTGTCCATCGACAAAGCGCTGGCCGAAAAGGCGATCCAAGAGCATATCGCGGGACCGTTGGGTCTCAGCGTCACAGATGCCGCCCTTGGTATCCTCAAGATCATCAACAACAACATGGCGCTTGCCATCAACGCCAATTCGGTCGCCAAAGGGATCGACCCGCGCAGCTTTACCCTTATGGGCTTTGGTGGGGCGGGGCCGTTGCATTCCGTTGCTTTGGCAGAAATGATTCAGGCCCGTGATGTGATATCGCCTATCCAACCAGGGATCACGGCAGCGATGGGGCTGTTGGTCACAGACCTGCAGTATGAATACACCCGGTCCGTATTGCAGACGCTGAACGATGCGGACGATGATGCCGTGGCGCAAATCAACACCATCGTGGATGAGCTGACAGCGGAGGCGAATGCCCAGCTGGAGGCCGACGGTATCGCACCCGACGCGCGGCGGTTCAAAAAGATCATGGAGTGTCGATATCTCGGTCAAGGATTTGAGCTGCGCGCCGAGATGCCAGAAGGGTCGCTGACGCAAGACAACAAGCAGGCCATCATCGACAGCTTCTTTGATGTGCATAAAGAAACCTACGGTCACGCCTTCCGCGACCAGATCACCGAAGGGGTGACGGTGCGTGTCGTTGCTTCTGCGGATGTGGATCAGCTGACTCTGCCAGAACTTGCTGTCGGGGGACGGACCAACCCCGACGCGGCGCTGATGTATACGGAGGACACCATCTTTGACGATGGCACACCGACGGCGACACCGCGGTATGACCGCGCTCAGCTGCTGCGCGACGATACGGTCGAGGGGCCAGCTATCGTCACCCAACACAATTCAACAACCATCGTGCCACCGAGTTTTGTCGCCACTGTGCTGGCCTACGGTGACATGCGCATCGCGCGCGTTTGAGGGAGAGATACCATGACCAAAGAGCTTGATCCCATTACCCTGCAGGTCGTCGGCGGCGCGCTGCATTCCATCGCTGAACAGATGGGTAACGTATTGTACCGCATGAGTTATTCCTCGATCATCCGCGAAAGCCAGGACCTTGGCGCGGGGCTGTTCGATGTGGATTTCAACACGCTGTGCGAAAGCGATTCAACGCCAATGCACATCGGGTCCTTGCCCGGATATCTGCGTGGCATCCATGAAACGGTCAAGATCGAGGACTGGAAGCCCGGCGATTGCGTGATCCACAACCATCCCTACAAGGGTGCGTCGCACTCACCTGACATTGCCATCGTGATGCCGGTGTTCAGTGGTGGCGAGCTGGTCGGCTTTTCCGCCAACACCGCCCACCATGTGGATATTGGTGCGGCTACGCCGGGCTTGATCATTGATGTGCCGGACGTTTGGGCCGAAGGCATGCTGATGGACGGCGTGAAGCTTTACCGCGAAGGCACCCGGAACGAGGACATGTGGAAGTACATCCGCGACAACACGCGTGTGCCGGATCTGGTAATGGGCGATCTAGAGGCGCAGATTGCCTCGGCCGAGTTGGGCGTGCGGCGGTTTGAGGAGCTGCTGGAGAAATACGGCAAGGAAACTGTCATTCAAGCAACCAAACAGTTGATGGACTACACCGAGCGTCGGATGCGCGCTGAGATCGCGAAGATCCCCGATGGCGAATACTTCGCAGAAGGGTTTCTGGACGATGACGGCCGCAATCGCGAAACGACGCTACCGATCAAGGTCTGCGTGAAGGTTACCGGGGATTCAGTTGAAATTGACCTCACCGGTTCTTCTCCACAGGTGCCAACTGCGTTCAACGTTCCATATGATGGGTCGACCATGGTCGCGGCGTTCTTCGTGTTCCGTGCGATGTTGCTTGATACCTACACCTCCTCTGATGACATTCCCGCCAACGAAGGGTCTTTCCGACCCATCAGTGTGAATGCGCCGAAAGGCAGCATCTTTAATCCGATCTGGCCTGCGGCGGCTGAGGCGCGCTTCTGCCAGATCCAGCGGATGGCCGATCTGGTGATCAAAGCACTTGCGCCCGTGCTGCCGGACAAGGTGACGGCGGGCAACGCGGCAACGCTCAGCTTTGCGGCATATTCTGGCGTGCGGCCTAATGGCGACTATTGGGTGTTCCTTGAGGTGAACGAGGCCGCGATGGGCGGGCGTCCCGCCTCAGATGGCCCTGATACCGTCGAAGAGCTGATGCGCAACACGCGTAACAACCCGCTTGAAGATCTTGGTATGCACCTGCCGCTGATCTGCGACCGATACGAGGTGCGCGATGACGTACCGCCGGGTGCGGGCAAGTTCCGCGGGGGATCGGGTGTTGTGAAGTCGCAGCGCTATCTGACGCCAGGATTCATGACCCACGAAAGCGACCGGCATCTAGACGCACCATGGGGTGTGTTTGGCGGCAAAGAAGGCGCGGGGGGCAAGATGGAAATCCACAACATCCACTCCGGTGAGACACGCAGCGAATACTCAAAGTTCTCAGGTATGCGTGCGGAAATTGGTGATGTGGTGTCCTACTACTCACCCTCTGGCGGTGGCTATGGTGATCCGTTGGACCGAGATCCGGCAAAGGTCCTCGACGATGTACTTGATGGGTTCTTCGGACCAGATCACGCGAAATCTGACTATGGCGTGGTGCTGAAACCCGTCGATGACGGCTACGACTGGGGGCTGGATGAGGCCGCAACAGAAAGTCTGCGCGCTCAGATGCGCGCCTGATCAGGGAGACCCACATGGATACGAACGAAGACCTCGATGCCGTTTTGCAAAAGGCGTTCGACGAAAGCACGCGCATTTACAAAGAGCGCGGCTTTCAACGCCGCATCGGGTTTGGCACCAAGCCTGCGCTTGTATCCGTGGATCTGGCGAATGCGTGGACGCGACCGGGCAACCCCTTCACCTGCGAGGGGGTTGACGACCGCATCATCCCCTCTATGCAGGCGCTGCTCACGGCCTGCCGTGCGAATGACGTGCCTGTAGTGCATATTACGACGGCTTATCAGATCACCGATCGTGACAATCCGAATACTGACATGGGGCAATGGCATCACAAGATCCCGGTCGAAGCGGTGAATATTAGAGACGAACATCTGTGGGCCATCGACAGTCGCATCGCGCCCATTGAGGGCGAATATGTGATGATGAAAAAGCGCGCCTCGGGCTTTTCCGGGACACCACTCGCCGGATATCTGCGGGGCCTTGGCGTTGACACGATCCTGGTCACCGGAGTTACGGCCACAGCCTGCGTTCGCACCACGATTTGCGACGGTCTGGCGGAGGGCTTCAGGACCATCGCAGTGAAGGAGGCAATCGGTGACCGAGTACCCGGTGCGGTTGCCTGGAACCTCTTCGATATAGACGCGAAATTTGCAGACGTGGAAACGACTGAGACCTGCGTCAGCTACTTGGAGACCGTCAACCGGCGCAACGACGACTGACCCAAGACCCTTGTGCCGGAACATCGGGCACCCTCCTCAAAACCAAGAAAAGTATCCGATGTTTCCCAAGACATTCTCGCCCGTCAAAATCGGCCCGCTGGAACTCAAGAACCGCCTGATTATGGCACCGCTGACCCGTCAGGTGGCCGAACTGGATGGCACGCCCACGGATGAGATGGCGGCCTATTATGCCCGGCGCGCGCGGGTAGGGATTGGCATGATCATCTCTGAAGGGACCTATGAGACCGATGAGCTAAGCAGCAAAACCTATCTCTCCCAGCTGGGCATTGCGAACGACAAGCACGTCCAAGCCTGGACGAAGGAAACAGATGCCGTGCATGCCTTTGGCATGGCGGTCGTGTCGCCGACCCGAGGTGCCTTTTTGAAGGGGAAAGCGCTGTTTCTGCCTCTGACACACAAAGCGATGGCTGGGTGCTTTACACCGACACCGACGATGAGCTGAACGACAGAGGCATGACCGGCGATTGGCCAATGGTAACCTTTCCGCGCGCCCGTGCGCTGACAGAGGAAAAGTTGACTAAGGTCGCCGATGGCTTTGCTGAGGGCGCAAAGCGCGCCATTGAAGCTGGGTTTGATGGGGTCGAGATCCATGGCGCAAACGGCTATCTGCTGTGGCAGTTCATCACGCCTAAGGCAAACCAACGCACCGACGCCTACGGGGGGGTCACCGGAGAACAACGTCCGCTTTGCCAAGCTGGTCTGTGAGAAAGTACGAGAGGCGATTGGTCCGGACAAGCTGATCACTTTGCGGATCAGTCAGGATGGCGTGGACGATTTCATGGGCGCGTGGCCCGGCGGCGTTGATTATGCAAATGCCGTCGGCGCTTCACTGTCCGATTGTGCCGCAGACGCGTTGCACTGGTCCAGCTTTGACTGGACTGACAACCGTGATGAGAATTCGGACGTACCGATGGCACAGGTGATCAAAGAAGCCTCTGGCAAGCCAATGCTGGTTAACGGTGGGATTGCAGACGGTCCCGGTGCCGAGGCTGTCTTTGATGCCGAAGCCGGCGACGCGGCCGTCGTCGGGCGGCCGCTTTTTGCGCACCCTGACTGGCCGCACATCATCCGTTCCGGCATCGACTACCCTTGGGCTGAGTTTGACCGCAAATACGTGATCCAGCCGCCGGTTGAATTAAGTTTATGCTTTCCGATGGACAGGTACATCGCCGACTGGGACCCAGATCTGAGCAAACGTCGCTGTTGAGCGCATTGTTTGGCAGGTCGCAAAAAGCTGGTCGATTGTTCTGACAACGGTCGGATAAGTGTGGTGCCCAGGAGAGGCATTGAATACCTGTATGTGGTAGTCTGATCTTGTCCATTTTCGCCTGAAGCCCCCCACAATTATTGAGAAAAACTCGTTTTTTCATGTGTTTCCCTGTCTTGTGGTGTTTGACACTGTCCTGTACTATACCCAACATGTAGAGGGGGACGGTAAGGGGGACCGATGGCAGTTGTCTCAAACAGACTGAACTCCGGCGAGCTCAAGAAGCTTCCCAAGGGAAAATATGCTGATGGTAACGGACTGTGGCTCTACAAGAGTAGCGAAGCAGTCGGAAAGTGGGTGCTGCGCGTAACGGTATATGGCTCTCGCAAAGAGATGGGCTTGGGTGCCTATTCGAATGGCAAAGGCGTCAAGTTAAAGACAGCGCGGCAAGAAGCTGCCAAATGGCGCGCAGTCGCTGCTTCCGGGCTGAGCCCCATTGCAGAGCGTGACAGACTGAAGCGTCAGGCCGAACGTAACTTGCATACTTTGAGAGACGTGACGGCTGATGCCTTCGAGGCGCGCAAGGCTGAGTTGAAGGGAGACGGCAAAGCTGGTCGCTGGATGTCGCCTCTTGAAATTCACGTGCTGCCAAAGCTGGGTCGCACACCTGTATCAGAGATTACTCAAATTGAGATTAGAAACATCCTTTCCCCTATATGGCACACGAAAGCCGATACTGCGCGAAAGGCTATGAACCGGCTGGGGCTGGTGCTGAAACACGCCGCTGCCCTTGGCCTGGATGTAGACCTGCAAGCAACGGACAAAGCGCGCGCGCTATTGGGGAAGACGAGACACAAGCCGAAAAGCATCCCGTCGATGCACTGGCAGGATGTGCCCGACTTCTATCAGAGCCTCAACGATGGCGGTGTCACACATTTGGCTTTGCGCCTGCTGATCCTGACGGGGGTCCGCTCATTGCCCGTTCGCTTTGCTAAAATCGATCAGTTGGACGGTACAGTCTGGACTGTGCCGGGTGAAATGATGAAGGGGAAACGGGATCAGACGCCTGACTTTCGCGTACCCCTCTCGACTGACGCAAGCGAGACAATCGACGCGGCGAAGAAGTTAAGCCGGGACGGCTACCTGTTCCCTAGCGTGCGCAATGGCGTAATATCTGACGCGACTATGAGCGCCTATATGAAGCGCAACGGATATGAGGCCAGACCACACGGCTTTCGGGCCACATTTCGCAACTGGGCTGAAGAGGTTGCGGACGCATCAGAATTTGTCGCTGAAACCTCTCTTGCTCATGTTGTCGGTGGGAATGTTCAAAGGAAATACAGGACAACCGACGTTCTCGACAAGCGGAGAGCGCTGATGCAGCGGTGGGCGGATCATGTGGCCGGGCGCACGGGACTTGTGGAACAATTGAGGCAGTATCCCAATGAAGCATAAGGAATTTTGGACAGCAAAGCAGTATGGGTGGCCATATGCTACCACCCCAATGATTAATGAAATCGTGGAGTTGCTCAATAATCGCGAATTGCAGTGCAACCTGCTTGAAACTAAACTTGCGGATGCAGTCGCATGGCTACTCAAACGACCTATTGAGGTGCCCCTAGTTTCCTAGACGCCTGCCTCATGCATTTTCTGCTGTTTCATTTCATAGTCAACTGGCGACAGCATGCCGTTGTTGGTGTGCTTGCGTGTGGGATTGTAGAACATCTCGATGTAGTCGAACACGTCCTGCCTTGCAGCGTTGCGTGTGGTGTATGTTCGCCGTCTGATCCGCTCGCGCTTCAACAGATGGAAGAAGCTTTCCGCCACCGCGTTATCGTGACAGTTCCCACGTCTGCTCATGCTGGCATCCAGATTGTGTTTGTCTAGGAACGATTGCCACTCTGTGCTGGTGAACTGAGAACCTTGGTCGGAGTGGATCATGACTTTGGTCTTCGGCTTACGCCGCCGTACGGCGCTCAATAGGGCCTGCAAGGCGAGGTCGGTTGTCATGCGCGATTGCATTGACCATCCGACGACGCGCCTTGAGAATAGATCGATCACGACAGCCAAATATGACCACCCTTCGTGGGTTCTGATATATGTGATGTCGGTTACCCAAACCGTGTCCGGGGCATCTACCTCAAACTGCCGATCCAGCGTGTTGTCGGCGACGACCGCAGGTTTGCCACCATATCGACCAGGGCGGCGTTTGTAGCCGATCTGCGCCGCAATACCCGCTAAGCTAGCCAATCGTGCGACGCGGTTCTCTGAACAGGTCTCACCTTGATCGCGTAGATCATCATGCAGCTTGCGGTATCCGTATACTTTGCCGCTATCCGTCCATGCTTGTTGGATCAGGCCAGTTTGCCGCGCATCTTCAAGCGCTCGATGACTTAACGGTTCTTTAACCCAAGCATAGAATCCGCTGAAATGGACCATCAGCACGCGGCACATCGACCGCACCGAAAACTCTGCACGGTGAGCCTCTATGAACGCGTACTTCACTGAGACTCGCGCGCGAAGTACGCGGTCGCCTTTTTTAAGATTGTGCGCTCCTCGGTCACGCGGGCCAGCTCCCGCTTCAGTCTTTTGATCTCAGCAGCCTGCTCCGCTACCTCCGACCTAACACGCGGCGACTTCGCAAACTGGGACTTCCAAGTGTACAGCGACTTGGTGCTGATCCCCAACCGCTCAGCCACTTCGCTGACCGCATATCCACGCTCAACAACCTGCGCCACGGCGTCCTGCTTGAACTCATCCGTAAACCGTATTCCCTTACTCATATCCGTCTCTCCTTGGTTCCAAAATTACCAAGCAAAGCGTCTATAAATCTAGGGGCACCTCA
>JBCCAJ010000455.1:0-2554 GCA_039814845.1 Pseudomonadota bacterium
ACAAGCTGACCATGTCAGAAGGAACCCGCCCATGCCCGACACGCTTAGCATCCGCCCCATCACACCCGCCGACAAACCAGCCTGGTCCGATCTGTGGCAGGCCTATCTGGCCTTCTATGAAACCGAGCTGCCGGATCAGGTCTATGACACCACGTTTGAACGGCTATGCGATCCTGAAAAAACCGATCAATGCGGGCTTTTGGCGGTTCTGGATGGCGTGCCCGTGGGCCTCGTGCATTACATCTTCCACGCCCATAACTGGAAGCAGGCACAGGTGTGTTACCTCCAAGATCTCTACGCCACACCGGAAACGCGCGGCACCGGTGTGGGCCGCAAATTGATTGAGGCGGTTTATGACGCCGCAGATGTGGCGGGCGCGCCCGCGGTCTATTGGCTGACGCAGGATTTCAACGCCACTGCGCGGCAACTGTATGACCGGATTGGCGTGCTAACGCCTTTCATCAAATACAACCGCCCCTGATCGCGCGCGCATGTCCAGGCCGCTGAAGATCATTGTCATTGGCGCGGGCATCTGCGGGCTATCGTCGGCCATCTGGCTGCGTCGCGCCGGGCATTCGGTGACGCTGATGGATCGCGACCATCCGGGCGCGGGGGCATCCTATGGCAATGCGGGGCTTTTGGCAGGGTGGTCCATGACGCCCGTGAACACGCCGGGGTTGGCGAAAACCGCGCTCAAGTATCTGCTGAATCCCAAGTCGCCGCTCTTTGTGCAATGGTCAGCCCTGCCTCGGATCACACCATGGCTCTGGCACTTCATGCGCAACGCCAACGCCGCAAGCCTGCCGCATATGGTCGATGGGATCGTGGGCATCACCCATGACAGCATAGAACAACACCGCGCCCTGGCCCGCGGGACCATTGCGGAACACTGGATCACGGAAAGCGCCTTTTCCTTCGTCTACGAAAACCGCGCAGCCTATCAGGCCGATGCCCTTTCCTGGGCCACACGGGAAGCTCACGGCCTGGTCCCTGACCTCATCGAAGGCCCCGCCGTTCAGGAAGAGGAACCGATGCTCTCCCCCAACTGCCGCCTTCTGGCACAGCTCAAGGATTTCGGCCACATCCTCAACCCCGGCGCCTACATGACGGATCTGGCCCGCGTGCTGGAACAGGAGGGTGGTACCTTTATGCAAGCTGAAGCGCAGGACATCACCCTGCAAGATGGCCGCGTCACATCCGTGCTGACCAACAATGGCGCGCTGGATTGTGACCGCATGGTCCTGGCGGCGGGCATCTGGTCGAAACCGCTTATGAAGAAACTGGGATTGCACGTGGACATGATCGCTGAACGGGGCCATCACTTGCACCTCAAGAACCCGTCTCAGATGCCCAAAAACCCCATGATGATCGTCAGCGGAAAGTTCGGCGTCACGCCTATGTCCTCGGGCCTACGCTGTGCCGGAACGGTGGAGCTGGGCGACACAACGCCCACGCCCAACCGCGCCGCGCTGCACCTTATCTCAGACCATGTGACCAAATCCTTCCCCGACCTCCGCTATGATGAGGCCGAAGAATGGCTGGGCTTCCGCCCCTCTACCCCCGACAGCCTGCCGCTTATCGGAGAGATCGGCCTCACGGGAGCTTATGCCGCGTTCGGCCACCAACATATCGGCCTCACTGCAGGCCCCAAAACCGGCCGCTTGATTGCCGCGCTCATGGGCAGTGACACCCCCAACATGGATCTCACTCCCTACAACGCCAACCGCTTCCACCGCGCTTGAATTGGCAGAACCTGCGCCAGACACTCAGGCGATCTTTGAGCATTTTTGGAAAGATCAAATCCAAAGGTTGCGACGTGCGGGGCAGCACCCCCCTAAACAGACTTGCATCAGTACTCGCGCTGATCCTCAATCACCAACCCGTCATTGGGCAGGCTGCCGGGCGCCACAACGTCCACCTCGCCCTTCAGTTTCAGCACATCCACGACCGTCCCGGCATAATCCTCCGCGGCGCCAGAGCCTTCGATCTGCACTCGCATCACATCCATCTCTCCTTCGCGGGATGCAATCACACGCGCGCGCACCACATCCGCGTGTCGCCTGACCAAATCCGCCACCTGCTCCGGCCGCACAAACATGCCCTTGATCTTTGTTGTCTGATCCGCGCGCCCCATCCAGCCCTTGATGCGCATATTGGTCCGCCCGCACGGGCTTTGCCCGTCCATCACAGCACTCATATCCCCCGTCGCAAATCGCACCAACGGGTAATCAGGGTTCAGCGTGGTCACCACGACCTCCCCCACCTGTCCGGGCGCCACCGGATCGCCCGTACCCGGCGTCACGATCTCCACGATCACGCCTTCATCGACGATCATCCCCTCCATCGCCTCGCTTTCATAGGCTATGTTGCCCAGATCGGCGGTGGCATAGCATTGCAAACACGCAATCCCCCGATCCGCATAGTCCTGCCTGAGCGACGGGAACAGCGCCCCACCGGACACCGCCGCCCGTGCTATCCCAAGCGACAGCCCCATCTCATCGGCCTTATCCAAAATCACCTTCAGGTAATCCGGCGTCCCGGCATAGGCGGTCAC
>JBCCAJ010000336.1:0-3868 GCA_039814845.1 Pseudomonadota bacterium
ACTGTCGACCAGTTGATAATCAGCCACCCCGTGAGCGCGCAGAAAATCCCGCACCAGCCTGTGGTATTTTGTGGCGATGCGCAGGCGAAAGCCATGCTTTGCCCGAAACGCGGCCGCAACCGCATCCAGATCATCCAGCGTGGTGACATCGACCCAGGCCTGTGGCACGGCGAGAACAAGATCAGCCAGACCAAAGCCCAGCTCCGCCAACGGTTCCACCCGCTGATCCCATTGCACCAGTTTTTCGCGCACAAGATCGGTGCCAGTGACGCCTAGGTGAATGCGCCCGGCTGTCAGCTCGCGCGGGATTTCTCCGGCGGAGAGCAGCACCAACTCCACACCCCTGAGCCCCTCGACCAGCCCCGCATATTCCCGGTCTGATCCTGCGCGCCCCAGCGTCAGGCCGCGCGCGCCGAACCAGTCAAAGGTCTTTTCCATCAACCGGCCCTTTGAGGGCACACCGATCTTGATGCTCATGACCGATCCCCCTTCAGGTTCAGGAGAAGCCCGGGCCGGATCACACCACCTACGGCTGGAATTTCCGCGCCACCACCCAGTTGCCGCGTCAGCGCGTCATACCGCCCGCCAGAGGCCACAGGCGGCAGATCGGCGCGCGCTTCGGCGTAAAAGCCGAAGACAAAGCCGTCATAATACTCCATCTGCGTGCGGCCATAGCTTGCCTCAAAGTCTAGTTTGGTGATGTCGATGCCATGCCCGCCCAATGCGTCCAGCCTTTTGGATAGCCGAGTGACAGCCGGGGCGATGCTGGGCATGTCGACGGCA
The DNA here is from genome assembly GCA_039814845.1 of Pseudomonadota bacterium. Classification (GTDB taxonomy): domain Bacteria; phylum Pseudomonadota; class Alphaproteobacteria; order Rhodobacterales; family Rhodobacteraceae; genus Roseovarius. The sequence continues at coordinate 784 of JBCCAJ010000336.1, forward strand.
ATGTCGCGCAGGTTTTCCAGCGCGTTGTCAGACGTTTCGCGCACGGCGAGGATGGCATCAATCAACGCCACCTCGTCGGCTGAGATCGGAGGTGTTGCTTCGTCTTCGCGCAGGGTATCAATGCGGGCCTGCACATCTGCGGCGCTGCGCAGTCCGATCTGCGGGCTGGCACCCGTCATCGGATCAGACGCGGCCAGTAGGGCAGCGCGGCGTTTGGGCATAGGTGTGCGGCCTGCAAAACGATCCAACAGCACGCGAAACCGGCGGGGGCGCCATATGTGACGGCGCAGCGCCGCAGTGCGACGGTCGGTCGTGTGCAGCCCGTCTACGGCCGCCATCAAGATACCGATATCACCCGTCGCCGCGCGCAGGTTCAGCGGCGCGAGTTCTTCGTGAAATAGTGCAAAGACGCGGGCATCCGCCTCAGCCGGATTGCTGCGATCAAAGACCTCAAACCCAACCTGCGTGTATTCACTGGCCCGGTCAGGATGGGCTTCCTGTCGTCGAAACACCGATCCTGCATAGGTGTAGCACGCTGGTTCCGCCCCGTGGGCCATGTGCATTTGCACCACTGGCACCGTGAAATCCGGGCGCAACATCTGTTCGCCCAAAAGCGGGTCAGACGTCACGTAGGCGCGGGCACGGATGTCTTCTCCGTAAAGGTCCAGAAGCACCTCGGCCGGTTGCAGGATCGCGGCCTCCACCCGGACGGCTCCCGCCGCCTCAAACCGATGTGTAAGCCGCGCGGCCTCCGTTCGGATCGCGGATTGCTCTGCGGGTGTCATGGGTCTTGGCTGTCCAGTATCTCGCGCACTTTGGCGATCAGATCAGACCGGGGGACTTCGAACTGGCTGGGGCGGGATTTCCATTCCTCCAGCGTGGCGTTTTCGGCGATCTTTGCGCCAAGGACCAGATCCTTGATCTGAACGACACCGCGATCCTTTTCATCTCCGCCCTCAATAATTGCGACAGGAGAGGCGCGACGATCTGCATATTTCAGCTGATTGCCGAAATTCTTGGGATTGCCCAGATAAACCTCGGCCCGGATGCCGGCCTGGCGCAACTCTCCCACCATAGCCTGATAATCGGCCATACGGTCGCGATCCATGACGGTGACCACAACAGGACCCGCGGCGTTGGATTGAATGCGCCCCTTTTCGCGCAGGGCAGCGAGCAGGCGATCGACGCCGATGGAAACGCCCGTGGCAGGCACTGCCTGCCCGGTGAAGCGTTTGACCAGATCGTCATAACGTCCGCCGCCCGCAACGGAGCCAAATTGGCGCTTGCGGCCTTTTTCATCGAGGATGTCGAAGGTCAGTTCTGCTTCATAGACGGGCCCGGTGTAGTAGCCGAGACCACGCACGACGGAAGGGTCAATGACAATACGATCAGAGCCATATCCTTGAGATTGCAGCAAGTCTGCTATTTCTTTCAATTCCCGTAGGCCTTCGAGCCCGACCTGGTGCTCGCCAAGAGCCTCTCGGTTTTCTAAATCGTCACCACCCATTAGCCCACGCAGATTTGAAAGCGTTTCTTCGTTATCACTACCGCGCGCTTCAAGAAATCTCACCACAGGTGCGGCCTGTTCTTCCGAAAGCCCAACGCCTTCAATGAAAGCACCCGACTGATCTTTTCGACCCTTAGTGAGAAGCGCCAAAACACCTTCAGATCCTACTTTATCGAATTTATCAATTGTCCGTAGGATTGCTTCGGGATCGAAAAACTCCATGTCCAACATTTTTCTTTCGAGCGTGTCTGTCAATGTTGGGGACGACGGCTCGTTTCGATCTTTTGGTTTGGCGATACCTTCGATTATCCCGTTGAGAACCTTGCGGTTGTTGACCCGCACAAGATAGTCGCCGCGGGGGATGCCGACCTCTTCCAGCGTGTCTGACAGCATCGCGCAAATTTCTGCGTCCGCCGCCATGCTGGCGGTGCCCACCGTGTCGGCATCACACTGATAAAACTGCCGAAACCGTCCCGGGCCCGGCTTTTCATTGCGCCAGACGGGTCCCATCGCGTAGCGGCGATAGGGTGTCGGCAGATCATTGCGGTGTTGCGCGTAGACACGGGCCAGCGGTGCGGTCAGGTCATAGCGCAGGGCGAGCCAATCGCCGCGGCCATCCTCATCTGCCTCCTGCCAGGCAAAAACACCCTCATTCGGTCGGTCCACGTCGGGAAGAAATTTGCCCAGCACTTCCACCGTTTCCACCGCACTCGATTCAAGCGCGTCAAAGCCATAGCGATGATACACAGCTGCGATCTGGCCCAGCATGTGGGTCCGCTCGGACACCTCAGAGCCAAAGTAATCACGAAAACCCTTTGGCGTTTCCGCCTTGGGCCGGGGCTGTTTTTTCATCTTGGCCATGGCGGCCTCCTTGCATCATCGCGCGCGGTCTAACGGATGGGGGGATATGGGGCAAGGTTGCGCTGCATGGTTTGAACGGCGTAGAACGCCAGCATGACCCAGATCGAAGAAACAGTTGCCCATTTGACCCGCACAGTGGATGAGCTTTCCGAAGTGGTTGCCCGCCAGCAAGGCGAGATTGATGTGCTGACCCGCAGGGTGCAGATGCTGCTAGAACGAGAGACAGAACGTCAGTCCGAGGGCGGCGGTGGCATCGTCCTAGGAGACGAGCGCCCGCCACACTGGTAAGATAAAAGATTTCATGCCTCCGGCGGGGATATTTTCAGCAAAAAGAAAGGCAAACTCACGCTAGGCCTTTCTTCTTGCCTTAAATATCCCGGGGGAGACGTCGATGCCATAAGGCTTCGACGTTGGGGGCAGCGCCCCCTCACCTTCTAGACTTCTTCCACCGTGACGACGCCGCTCAAAGACCGAAGCGCACCGCGGATTTGCGGCGAAACCGGATATAGCCCTGGCACGTCCATATCCACCTCACCGGGCAGATCTGGGTTCATCAGGCAGAAACTGATCGGGCCACGTCCGCCTTTGGCATCTGCCGCGCCATCCAGCACGCGCGCAACCGATGGCAGAACGGCCTCATCCTCCACAAAGATTTTCAGCCCCGATTGGCCTGCATCGGCGACCACACTGTCGATGGGCGACACGGACCGGCCCAGC
>JBCCAJ010000003.1:0-26016 GCA_039814845.1 Pseudomonadota bacterium
CATGAGGCAGAGCGCTGGCCGTTTACCGGCGCGGTTGAGGACGATGGGGGCGGGTCGGCCTTTAATTTGCCGCTGCCCAAAGGCACAGGCGATGACGGGTTTGCCGTCGCCCGCGACCAGGTGATTTTGCCAGCGGTGGAGACGTTCCGGCCAGAGGCCATCGTCCTGCAATGCGGGGCGGATGCGGTTGAGGAGGACCCGCTGTCGCGCCTATCCCTGTCGAACAACGCGCATTGGTCGGTGGTGACAGCGTTAATGGATATGGCACCCCGGCTGATGGTGCTGGGCGGCGGCGGGTACAACCCCTGGACAGTTGGGCGGTTGTGGACAGGGGTTTGGGCTATGCTGACCGGGCATGACATTCCAGACGTTTTGCCGGAAGACGCACAGCAGGTGTTGGGAGGGCTCAGCTGGTCAAGGCGGCGGCCGCGGCCCGCACATCTGGTTACCACGCTCAGGGATGCGCCCCGACCTGGTGAAATCAGCGATGACATCCGGCACGGCGTATCGGTTTTGCGCGGGCGGCTGTCAAATTGGGTATGAGAGCGCCCAGTTACCCAGGCGGGAATTGAGTATTTTTTGGAAAGATGAAGCCGGAGGAAAGTGCCCCCGGCTTCGGTTTTGAAAAACGTTGGTTTAGCCGCGCATCTTTTTCATGACCATGCCGACAACGGCCTGCACCACCGCGCCCGCGACACCGCCGCCGACAAGGTTTGCGGCCATGGCGCCGATGTCAAAGCCACCCGCCGCGTCACCGCCCGCAAGTCCCAAAAGCCCGCCGATCAGCTGACCGCCGCCAACGCCACCCACGGCCCCGGCCAGCAGGTTGCCAATGTTGCCCATGCTGCCATTTGGCATGGCTTTGGCTGCACCAGCGCCGCCAAGTGCTCCACCGACGATTTGACCAATAAGTTGTTCCATTTTTCGTGTCCCCCGAAATAGTTAACGGACCCATCTCTGCGCGATGATTGCACAAAAAACAAGCATTTCTGAATCGCGCGCCCTCCCACTGCTTATTGCCCTCCTCCACGAAGGGGGGTAGGACGCGTGCGACTAACGGGAAAAGACGACCAATGCCCATTCTGGTGATGAAATTCGGCGGCACCTCGGTGGCCAATATTGACCGCATTCGCCGCGCAGCCAAGCGCGTGGGCGTCGAGGTGGCAAAGGGCTATGATGTGATTGTCATTGTGTCTGCCATGTCAGGCCGCACCAATGAACTGGTGGGCTGGGTTGATGAAATTTCGCCACTTTATGATGCGCGCGAATATGATGCAGTTGTCAGTTCCGGGGAGAATGTCACCGCTGGCCTGATGGCGCTAACCCTGCAGGAAATGGATGTGCCCGCCCGCAGCTGGCAAGGCTGGCAGGTGCCGGTGCAGACGACCTCGGCGCATTCGGCGGCTCGGATCGAAGATATCCCGCCTGAGAACATCATGACCAAGTTCGGCGAAGGCATGCGCGTGGCCGTCGTAGCAGGTTTCCAGGGCGTCAGCCACGAGGGTCGCATCACCACGCTGGGACGGGGCGGATCGGATACCACGGCAGTGGCCTTTGCCGCTGCGTTTGATGCCGAACGCTGCGATATCTACACGGATGTGGACGGCGTCTATACCACCGACCCGCGCATCACCGAAAAGGCGCGCAAGCTCGATAAGATCGCTTTTGAAGAAATGCTGGAACTGGCCAGCCTTGGTGCCAAGGTGCTGCAAACCCGGTCGGTCGAACTGGCCATGCGGTACAATGTTAAACTGCGTGTGCTCAGCAGCTTTGAAGAACAATCAGATGAGGCCGGCACGCTGGTCTGTGCGGAGGAAGAGATCATGGAATCAAACGTCGTGAACGGCATCGCCTATTCCCGCGAAGAGGCGAAGATGACGCTGGTCTCGATCGCTGACCGCCCCGGCATCGCCGCCGCCATCTTTGGCCCGCTGAGCGAGGCGGGCGTGAACGTGGACATGATCATCCAGAACATCTCGGAAGAAGGTCGCACAGACATGACCTTTTCCTGCCCCACCAACCAGGTGGCGCGCGCCGAAAAGGCCATGCAGGAAGCCAAGGACAAGGGCGATATCAACTTCCATGATCTGTTGGCCGATACCAATGTGGCCAAGATTTCCGCCGTGGGCATTGGCATGCGCAGCCAATCGGGTGTCGCGGCCACGATGTTTAAAACGCTCAGCGATGAGGGCATCAACATCAAGGTCATCTCAACCTCTGAGATAAAAATTTCCGTGCTGGTCGACCGGAAATATATGGAACTTGCCGTTCAGTCCCTGCATGATGCCTTCGGACTGGAAACTGCGGCCTGACGTCTGACGTCAGGTAGCCGCCGAAGGGAAAGACCTTGTGACGGCATGAACACGCCGGAAACACATAGAACCAACAGCCGTCAGATGCTGTCGCGCCTGCGTACCATGATGTCGGAGGAGGCGGAGGGACAGACGCGCCTGAACGCCATCACCGGACTTATGGCCGAGGAGATGCATGTTGAGGTGTGCTCCATCTATCTGTTCCGCGATGAAGAAACGCTGGAACTCTGCGCCACCGAAGGCCTGAATCCCGAGGCCGTACACCAGACCAGGATGCGTCTGGGTGAAGGGCTTGTGGGCCGCATCGCCAAGACCGGCAACATCATCAACACCGATAACGCACCAGGCAAACGCGGGTTCCGCTACATGCCGGAGACAGGCGAAGAGGCCTATTCCAGCTTTCTTGGCGTGCCCATTCAGCGGCTGGGTGAGACGCTGGGCGTGATGGTGGTGCAATCCAAGCAATCGCGTGAGTTTTCCGAAGAAGAGGTGGACGTGGTCGAGGTGGTGGCCATGGTCCTTGCCGAAATGGCAGAGTTGGGCGCCTTTGTGGGTGAAGGTGCAGCCATGTCCGCCCGCCACCAGCAGCCCGTTCTCTTTGAAGGCACCGCCGCACAGGAAGGCGCGGCAGAAGGCCAGGTATGGCTGCATGAACCGCGCGTGGTGGTCTCAAACCTCATCTCCGATGATCCGGCGAAAGAGATGGAACGCCTGACCACTGCGGTGGAGGAACTGCGCGTTGGCGTCGACCGAATGCTGTCGACCGCCGCTAAGGGCGACAAAGAACAGCTGCAGGTGCTGGAAGCCTACCGCATGTTTGCCAATTCCAAAGGCTGGATGCGCCGGATGGAAGAGGACATCGCGTTGGGCCTTTCGGCCGAGGCCGCAGTAGAAAAAGAGCAATCCACAGCACGCGCGCGCATGTCCAAGGTCACCGATGTCTACTTGCGCGACCGGCTGCATGATCTGGATGACCTGTCGAACCGCCTGCTGCGAATCCTTACGGGGCAGGGTCAGGAAACCGGCGCGGAAATGCCGGACAAACCTATTCTGGTGGCCAGCAATATCGGCCCGGCGGAACTTTTGGATTACGGACGCAAGCTCAAGGGGATTGTGTTAGAGGAAGGCTCCGTTGGTTCACACGCGACGATTGTTGCCCGCGCGCTGGCGATCCCGCTGATCGTTCATGCCTCCCGCGTCACGACAGAGGCGCTGAATGGGGATCAAATCCTTCTGGATGGCGATCAGGGCACCGTGCATCTGCGCCCCGATGACAGCATCGTCACCGCTTTCCGCGATAAAATGGCAATGCAGACCAAGGCGCAAGAACGCTATGCGTCCATCCGCGATCTGCCGGCGGAAACCGAATGCGGTACGCAGATTGCGCTGCACATGAATGCCGGGCTAATGGCCGATCTGCCATCTCTGGACAGCTCTGGCGCGGAAGGGGTGGGACTGTTCCGGACCGAACTGCAATTTCTCACCAACAGCCAAATGCCCAAACGATCCGAGCTGAGCGATGTCTACGCCCGCGTGATGGATGCCGCCAAAGGCAAGCGTGTGGTGTTCCGCACGCTTGATATCGGGTCTGACAAAGTCCTGCCTTACATGCGTGCAGTGGATGAACCCAACCCGGCCTTAGGCTGGCGCGCGGTGCGCGTGGCGCTCGACAAACCCGGCATCATGCGGATGCAGGTGCAGGCGATCATGCGCGCTGCCGCTGGGCGTCCTTTGACGCTGATGTTCCCGTTCGTGGCCCAGCGGGAGGAATTCACCCGCGCCCGGGCAGAGATCGACAAGGCTCTGGAACGCGAACGCATTCTGGGTCATCCCTTGCCCGAAAGCCTTGAGGTGGGCGCGATGCTGGAAACCCCATCGCTCGCCTTCGCGCCGGACAGCCTGTACCGAGAGGTCGATTTCATTTCGATCGGCGGCAATGACCTCAAACAGTTCTTCTTTGCCGCGGATCGGGAAAATGAACTGGTGCGCAAACGCTATGACACGCTCAATGTCAGCTTCCTGTCATTTCTGGAAACCATCGTGGATCGCTGCGACAACCTTGGCACCCCGCTCAGTTTCTGTGGCGAGGATGCCGGCCGCCCGATTGAGGCCGCCTGCCTCGCGGCAATCGGAATGCGCATGCTGTCCATGCGGCCTGCCTCTATCGGGCCGGTCAAATCCATCCTGCGGCGCACCAATTTGGTCGCGCTGAGCGATGTGATCCACCGCGCCCGTGCGGACGGCCTGCAATCGGTGCGCGGCCCGGTGATGGAGTACATGCGCGAAAAGCTTTGACCGATTCTGTCAGGCCGTGACAAATCCGGCACGGCAAGACCAGGTAGGCGGCTCACAGGTTATCCACAACACCTTGTGGATACTCCACCGAAGCGTGTGGACAAAACCCTAAATCACTGAAAATCATGTGAAAACCATCCATGTAATCTGTGGATAAATCAAATTTTCTGATAATTTAAGCAAGTCTTAGGACCCTTTCGTTTGAATGGTGGCCTTGGGCGCATGTGCAAACGGCCCGAAAACAGGGCCGGGCAGAAGGAGGCAGATAGTGGTTTTTTCGCTCTTCAAACCCAAACGGGAACCGTTTGATCCTGCGTTGGTCATCAGTCAGCGCCCGCAAGAAGTTGCGCCGCCCGAAATTGCGGAGCTGAGCCGCAAGGAACGGGTAAATCGCGCTTTTGAAGAGATGCCTCTGGATGAGCGGGAAACCGAAGCCTTGTGTGCCCTTCTGGACGAACCGGGCTCCACCTGTGTGGAGCTCAGCCGTTCGTGCGGCTGGATGGATACAAGCTGGCGCACTCAGATGATCCTGTTGTGTCAACGGCGCCGCAAGTTTCTCTGGCCCGAAGGCATGACGGCGGATGTCTCCAACGGCATCATCATCAGTGCCTTGGCTGAATATGACACCTATGACAGCACTTTCACCCCGCGCCGCGACATGGTCAAAAGCCTGCGCCGCGCCGTGAAACACGCACTTTGACCAAGGCAATCTACAAAGGGTGAAAAGCCTCCCAGCTACATTCGATTGACGGGTGGCGGCGCGACGCGCTTGCGAAACCGCTCGGCCACGTCCTCGCGATCCAGATCGGCCTCAATCGCCAGCCGCCGCAGACCAAAATGCACATGGGCCATCTGCTGATAGTAGCTGGTATAGGTGTAATTCGTGGCCGCCCCCGCCGCCGCACCCAAAATGGGAACGGCCTGAGCGGCCAATTTCTGGCCCAAAACCGTGGCGAGACGCGGTGCGACAGTCGCAATCAGGTTCTGCAGGGCCGCACCCGTAACGGTCACGCGCGCGCCCAGAAACCCCAGGTCCGCCCCATCGTCATGATCGAGCGGCCCCGCCGCAGCAAAGACCTGAATGCAGTCGTACTGCACACCCTCTTCTTCGGGATCAAACCCATGTTCCACCGCAACGTCTTGGATGGCGCGCAACAGCACCGTCGTGGTTACCGGCAATTCCGCCAACGCCGTGGGCAACCCTCCTAAGCCCCCCGCCGCCCCCATGGCCGTGGTCAGTGCAAGGTTCATCCATCCTGCCTGGCCATCCACCACAGACCGCGAACCGTGCGCCGCCTGCATGGCCAGCCGCAGCGCCTCTTCTGTCCGGGTACCCAAGGCATCCCGCACGGGTTTTGGCAGTTGTTCCAGAAGGTTATCTGCTTGCCCCCCAATCAGGTTCAGCAGCTGAATACCGGGGCCTGAGGCACGGGAATAGCGGGTGGCGAGCACATCAAGACGGGTGGCGACAGCGTCTTCCGGCAGCGTAAGATGAAGAACTTCCATGCAAATGACATAGGCACGATTGCAGGCACGCGCAAATTCAAGCGACAAACCGCTCCACATCCCCAGCGACACTGCTCCAGGCATCTGGCCGCAAAGCCACCCCCAGAACACGCGCCGGATTGGTCGGCGGCGGCATGTTCACCCCCGTGAGCCTTTCAAACCCGAACCGTCCGTAATAGGGCGCATCGCCCACCAGCATCACCCGTTCCCACCCAAGATCACGCGCCCGGTCCAAACTGTTCAGGATCAGGTATCCACCCAGGCTTTCCCCTTGATAGGTCGGATGCACCGCGACGGGCCCCAAAAGCAGCACATGCGCGCCACCGACAAGAACAGGCCAAAATCGAATAGCCCCCGCCAAGATCCCATCCGGATCCCGCGCCACAAGGCTCAGGTCTGCAATCCGCGCCACCCCTTCGCGCAAACGATAAGATGACAAGGCCTCCCGTCCCGGCGCAAAGGCCAGATCATAGAGCGCCTCGACCTCCCACCAGTCGTCGCTTGTCTCAGGGGTGAGTTCAAACACCGCTCTGCCTTACGTGTCCCTCAATACGGCTGGCAAAGCGCGTAGCACGGCGTTAAGCCTTGCACAAACCTGCAATGCTTGGGACCTGCACATGTTCTACCGCCCCGAAGACGGCCACGGCCTGCCCCACAACCCGTTCAACGCCATCGTTACACCCCGCCCCATCGGCTGGATTTCGACGCGCGGGGCAGATGGGTCAGAAAATCTGGCCCCCTATTCGTTTTTCAACGCCGTAGCCTATGTGCCGCCGCAGGTGATGTTTGCCTCCACCTCCGCCAAGCCCGACCGGGATGGCACCAAGGACAGCGTCGCCAATATTCGCGAGACGGGCGTGTTTTGCGTCAACATCGTGGAATACGCCATGCGGGACGCGATGAATGTCAGCTCCGGCCCCTGGCCGCGCGAGGTGGATGAATTTGACCACGCCGGGCTTTCGCGCACGGAATGCGAAAGCATCGCCTGTTCCCGCGTAGCGGCCGCACCTGCCTCGCTCGAATGCAAACTGACCCAGATCGTGCAGCTTCCGGGTGCGGCCAATTTCACCGTGTTCGGACAGGTCACGGGCGTACATATGCGCGATGATTGCATCGTGGACGGGGTGTTCGACGTGAGCCGCTACAACCCGCTCGCCCGTTTGGGATATCGCGACTACACCACCGTGCGCGAACTTTTCAGCCTGAACCGCCCGGATGAGGCGTAACCAACGCAGTCTTTAAAAGACTGCGGCCGAAATCTTTTAAAGATTTCGTTTGTCTGAGGAACTTCCCATGTCCCTTTCTGACGCCATCGCCACCCAAGCCACATGGATCCAGATCTGGGTCGGTTGGCTTGCCGTGCTCAACCTCGGCACTCTCGCGGCGCTCTTGATCACACCAGCCACCCGCCGCCACGGGCTGGTCATCGGCGCTGCCTTTGTCGCCAACTACCTCTTCATGAATTGGCTCTACGCTCAATACGGCTATACCCGCATTCTGGGTCTGTCCCATGTCCTCATCTGGGGCCCCTTGATGATCTACCTGATGGCCGCCCTGCGCAGCGATAGCATCACCTCGTGGCGCCGCCCACTGACCTTTGTCTTTGTCTTTTCAATGTCCATCTCCCTGGCCTTCGACATCTTGGATGTGGCACGCTGGTTCATGGGCGATCAGGGTTCAATGCTGCCCGCCGAACAAGGCTGAGGTAGACCGCCAAAGACATCAGAACGATCGCGCCGCCAAGGATCATCCTCTCCGTCGGCACCTCCCCCACGGCCAGCCACACCCAAACCGGGCCCAGCACCGTTTCCATCAGCATCAACAGGCTGACATTGGCCGCATGGGTATAGCGCGCCGCGAGCGACAGCAGATAAAACGACAGCGGCAACACCACCGCGCCCGTGGCGATCATCGCCCAAGGCTCACCCTCCATCATTTGCGCGGGGCCTGTGACGACCAACCCGTTCACCCCCGCCAGGATCGCGCCAACCCCGATCAACAACAGAATGGGCAGGCGCGGATAGGCGCGCAGCACGGTGAAATTGAGAGCCAGAACAAAGGCAACCCCAAGGCCGAAGAGCACACCAACCACGGCGGTCGCATTCAACTCCGCCCCTTTACCGGTGATTGCTATGAAAATGCCGCCCATCACCGCAGCTGTTGCCGCCCAGGTCAGCGCGCTGGTCGCCTCTCGCAAAATCACCCAGCTGAGCAGCGCTGAAAAGACCGGTACCGCAGCAATGCCGATCAGCACAATCGCTGCCGGGGCCGCCGCGACACCCAAACAAAAGAGCATGGAGTTGAAGAACTGGCAGACGATGATCACCACGCCCATCCCAGTGGCGATCTGGGCGATATCCCCGGCCCGGTCCCGACTGGTCAACGCCCAGATGGTCAGCATCACACCGCCCATGAAAAAACCGCGCCAGCCGGTCATTTGAAACCCGTCCATTTGCGACAGACGCATCAACGCAGCATCGGGTGTCAGAATCAGCGTGCCAAGGGCAGCAATCAGCAGCCCAAACCCCGCACCCCGCTTTATGTGGTCAGCCACGCGGGAATCTCTCCGATGTCGCCCAGCACCACATCGGCATAAGGGCGCAGATCTTCCGCCTCTGCCACGCCGGTCAGAACCGCCACCGTCGGCATCCCCGCCGCACGACCGGCGATCAGATCATGGGTGCTGTCCCCCACCATCGCACAACGCGCCGGACGAACCCCGATAGCGGCTGCAATCGCAAGCAGTGGATCGGGCATCGGTTTCGCCCCATGACCGCTGTCAAACCCCACGATCATGTCGAAATCATCATGCACACCCGCTTGCCGCAGGTTCCCCCGCGCGCCCCGTTCGCTGTCATTCGTCATCACGGCCAGCTTCAGGTTCATCTGACGGAACTGATCCAGCAGAGGGGTCAGTGGCACAGCCGGGGCCAGCGGTGCATTCATCGCGAAATCCTCAAGATGCATTTCCAGCGCATCCACGTCCCAATGGGGCAATGCACGCGCCAAAACCTCTGCCGCCTCGCGGTTCGTGCAGGCGATGATCGGGCTTGTGGGGCGAAAACGACCGGCAGCCAGATCAAAATCCATCTCATCGGCCATGCGTTGGCGTAAACCATCGTCCCCCCCCGCCAGGTTTGCCATCAGATCGCCGAGCGCCACGCTCCAGGTCGCGTGGTAATCAAAGAGCGTTCCGTCCTTGTCAAAGATAAGCCCGTCAACTTTCATAACCTGCGCCTTCACCATTTTGGGTCACGTCCAATGCACGCTTTGGCCGCCGGGAAGGGCCTGACGCGCCTGCATGGGCATCTCTGGCGCCACCCCCGTGGCCTCACAAAACCGCAGAACCCAAGCATCATCCATCAACAAAAAATCAAGCACAGAGCCAAGAAAAGAAGGGTCCCCGGCCCCTGCGCGCAGGTCGTCCTGCGACACACCTGTCGACCCCATGAACGTAGGCAACAAATCCTCTTCGGACAAAAGCCATGTCAGGCACTGCAAACCAATGCTTTCGGCAGAATCTCGCGAAAGGGTCACGATGGTTAATTCCTAGAAAGGTTTTCTTAACCGTTCAAAGGGATAGTCACCCCATCGAAAAGAGCAAGATGAAAAGGGTACCAGACATGACGGGACATGCCTTGATCGTCGATGCGCTTGCGACCAATCGGATTGTTTTGAAGGCCACGCTGACGGCGTCCTTCTACATGGTCACGCAAGCCTCGAACGCGCGCGATGCGACAAAGTTATGCGCACAAGGCACACCGGATGTGATCATCATCGGGGCTGACCTGCCGGATATGGAGGTGGCGGATCTGATCCAACGCCTTGACCGCATCTGCCCGTCCCCCGCCCCACCCGTAATGATGCTTTTGCCACAGGATGACCCCATGGCGCGGCTGTCGGCCCTGCAGGCCGGTGTGGCCGATGTGATGGCCCATCCGCTGAACGAAGATGAACTTTTTGCCCGGCTGCGCGCGCTCTTGCGGCAGCGCAGGCTGGACAGCGACCTTGTCATGCATGTCAACACTGCCGCCGCGCTTGGCTTTTCTGAGGACCCGGCCGGGTTTTCCGGCCCCGAACGGGCGGCTGTTCTGTCCTCTGATGCCTATTTGGCCGAAATGATCTGTGCCCGGCTGGCCATGTTCTGCCGCTACGATCTGGTCCCCGTCACCCATGCGGAGGCGGCGACCGTCATGATCGGCCCAGCCAAGCCCGATATCGGAATTTTGCATATCAGTGAGGATGATGAGAAGGCCGGCCTGCGCAGTCTGACCGCGCTGCAATCGGGCTCCAACGGACGGGAGTTGCGGCTGATTGCACTGGATGAAACCCATACGCCAGAGCATTCGGCGAGGCTACTTGATATGGGGGCCTGTGACGTGGTGCAAATGCCCGAAATGTGTGAGGCATCCGGCCAGTCGATGTTTCGTGAACTGGCGTACCGGATGACGCTGCACATGGCGCGCAAAAAACGCTCTGACACGCTGCGCGGACAGTTGGAAAACGGGCTGCAGGCGGCGGTGCTGGACCCGCTGACCGGTCTACACAACCGCCGTTATGCCCAGATGTTCTTGCGCCGCATGCTGGATGAGGCCCAGGAAAACGGTGACAGCTGTGCGGTGATGATCGCGGATCTGGACCATTTCAAGGCCGTGAATGACACCTATGGCCACGCCGCGGGTGACCGGGTCCTGACCCGCATCGCCAGCATCATGCGCGCAGCGCTGCCCAATGACGCAATGCTCGCCCGCGTCGGGGGGGAGGAATTTTTGATCGCCGTGCCAGGCATAGACGTGTCAGACCTGCGCGGTCTCGCCGGTCGTTTGGGCCGCATGGTGCGTGAGGCTCCGATTGCCGTGCGGGGGGAGGATACACCGCTGCATGTCACCGTCAGCATTGGTGCCACGCTCGTCAGCCCGGAGATGGCCCATGATCACAGCTCCGAGGCGTTGATGGAACAGGCCGACAAAGCGCTTTACGCCTCCAAGTCAGGGGGGCGCGACACGGTCACTGTCAGGTTTCGCACAGCCGCGTGACATACCGCCTGAACCCTGATCATGGCCGCTTGCGCACCATCTTTTCCTTGATCCGCGCGACATAGGCGGCGCGTTCTTCATCCGTCATTTGTTCGACGCGCTTGGCCAATGCCTCACTGGCGTCGCCCATCCGGCCCTGCAGCCCCGTCACGGCTGTCTTCATTTCGCCTTTAAAGGCCTCGGCGTCGAAAGGCGTGGCCTCCAACAGCAACACCATCCGTTCAAGCGCCGCCCGATGCGCCCGCCGGTCCCATCCGCTTTCTTGCCCCCTTTGACGCATCTCACGCCCGATGGCGCGGCGATCTCTCTTGCTAAGCGCATGGGTAAAAGGGCCCACCCCGCTTGCGGCCATGGGCGGAGAGCCACCATGCTTCCAGGGCCCGCCCTTGATAGCAACACCCGCCACTGCGCCGATCACCAGAAGGTTCAGTGCCAACGACATAACCAGCAAGATACGCACCCAAAGACGCATCGGTTTGCCAGCCGATTGCGGCGGCGCAGGGTTCATCTCAGTGCTCATCACAGACCCCCTTCCAGACCAGACAGGCCAAGACCCGTATCAAACGCATCCAGAACACCCGTATCCCCGTAAAGCAATGCCTCTGATCCCGCGACCAACATCGCGGGCTGCGCCATCCCGATCCACACCCCGGCGATGCCTGCCGTGGCAAGCCCCGCCATAGAGGGCCAGCCTCCGATCATCGCCCAAAACCGCCCGCGCGCAGGTTCTCGCACGAGCGCTTGCGGGGCCAAAAACGCGGCCTGCTCAACATCCGCATCCGCCAAGACGCGCGCCATCAGATCATCGCCCGGCCGCGTCGCCTGATCCTTGAGCGCGGCAAAATCGGCCGCCAGCGGATCGGTTTTCTTGGTCGCGTCAGTCATTCGCTTATTCCCAGTTCTTCGCGCTGGCGGGACAGATCGGCCGTCAAGGCCCGTTTGCCCCGTGCGATCAGACTTTCGACCGCCTCAACGCTGATGTCCATGATCTCGGCAATCTCCGGATTACCAAGCTCTTCGATATGCCGCAGGATCACCGCCTGCGCTTGCCGCTCTGGCAGTTTTGACAGCGCCGCCTGCAACGCATCCGCCCGCGTCCGTTCCTGCATCTGCTCTGCCGGGCTTGCCGCCTCATCTTCGGGCTCTGGCACCTCATCAAGGCCGACGCCCCGACGGCGGCGCAACCTGTCGGTGCAAAGGTTACCGACCACGCGGTAAAGCCAGGTCGTGACCTTCGCTTCCCCCGTCCGCCAATCCGGCGCGATCTTCCAAAGCCGCAGCATGGCATCCTGGGCCACCTCTTCCGCCTCGGCCCGGTTGCCCAACATCCGCATCGCATGGGCCAGCACCCGTGGCAAAAGCCGCATCGTCAGCAGACGAGAGGCCTGCCGATCGCCATTGGCATAAAGCCGCAAAAGCGCCTCCGTCGGCGCAGCCTCTGGGTCATCAAAGGGCATGGTCATCGCGGCTCTAATTCTGGTCCCAACACGTACGGCAGTCTTTCCCCATTCGCGGCGCCGGTCCACCCCAAAGGGCAGACCGGCCGCTGCTCAATCCGCCTTCTTGGATCCCCGCGCCGCACGCGCGGCATCAAATTCAGCCTTGGAGATGAGCCCATCGCCATCCGCATCCGCGCGTTCAAACATCTTGTCCGTTTTGCCAGATGCCATTTCTTCCAACGACAATTCACCGTCGGAATTGGCATCGCGGCGCTCAAACATCCGATCCAGGAACTTGGCCCGGCGCTCACTTTGTGCACCCTCTGCCCGGGCCTCAAGCTCCGCTCGGGTCAGCGCGCCATTGCCGTCCGTGTCGGCGGTTGCAAACCGCGCTTCACGATGGGCCAGCAACTCTTCGCGCGTCATAAGACCGTCGGCATTGGTATCTACCTCCTCAAAGGACATACCGGGCCGTTTGTCGCCTGCGGCCATGCTCTGGGTCGCCAGACCTGCTGTGATCGCAACGGACAGGCAAAGCATCAGTGCAGTGTTGTTCATGTTCTTACTCCTCAATGTCACAGGGGTTGTTCGGCCCCCGTTTCGGGTTGTGCAGGGGATAAACGCGTCAAAACCGCACTTCCGTCGGATCTTCGAAAGAAAAATTTTTGCGACATCGGGACGCAAGGACAGTTTGCGCACTACCAAACTTGTCCCAAACCCGTCATTTCGCGTGTGTCGGGACGAATACGAACGCGCCGTTCGAAAGGCTGACTGATGTCAACAAATACAGATCCTATTGTGGACCGGGTAGATCCCGAAAGGCCGCTATGGCCGTCAGTGATGCGTGGTTTTCGCCGTTGCTGCCCCAAATGCGGGGCCAAATCGCTGTTCACCGGCTATCTCAAAGTGCGCGACACATGTACAGTCTGCCGTCAGGATTTCACCCATCACCGCGCTGATGACGGGCCTGCCTATTTGACCATTCTATTTGTTGGGCACCTGATGGCGCCGATGATGCACGTGGTGTTTACGACCTTCCGGCCCGAACCCATGATCATGTTCACGGTTTTCACCGTTGGCTGCGTAGGGCTTTCGCTTTACCTTCTGCCTCGGCTCAAGGGGGCCATAATCGGCTTTCAATGGGCCAGACAGATGCACGGGTTCGGGGACGAAGAGGACGGTCCCTGATCTCTGTCTCGGGGGATGTAAGTGACCACAGAATTGACAACAAAACTGACCGCGGACAAAACCGCCATTCGCAACGCCGCCACGGTGATTGTGCTGCGCGACCGCGCCACTACACCCCGGGTTCTGATGGGGCAACGGGGCGCGAAGGCTGCGTTCATGCCCAACAAATTCGTCTTTCCCGGTGGGGCCGTTGACCCGGGCGACAGGGCCGTGCCGTTGGCTGCGCCCCTTTCTGATCTGTGCGTGTCGCGCCTGATTGAGGACAGCGCGGAAGATCTTTCCCAAGCCCTGCCCGTTGCGGCAATACGTGAACTTTGGGAAGAAACCGGCTTTGCCGTGGGCCGTACAGCGTCTTGGCCCGTAGAGGTTCCCGAGGATTGGACGACTTTTGCGGATCTCGGCTTGCTGCCCGCCGCCGATCAGATGCAGTTTTTCTTCCGCGCCATCACACCACCCGGCCGCCCGCGCCGGTTTGATGCGCGGTTCTTTTTGGTGGATGCGGCGCATATCGCGGGTGATCTGGATGATTTCTCCCGCGCCTCAGAGGAGCTTTCCCATCTGCAATGGGTGCCATTGAAAGAGGCCCGCGCGCTGGATTTGCCCTTCATCACCGAGGTGGTTTTGGCGGAATTGCAGGCCCGCGCCGCCGATCCTTCGCCGCCAGACTCCGTGCCGTTTTTCAAAAACGACGATGAAGAAAGCCACTTCCTCCGCGTCTATGGCGTCCCCTTCCGCGAAGACTAAACACCCGGCGCGGCATCAAGGGCTTTAGCCCGCCGCGCCTTCGCCCGATGCCCTCTCTCACGCATGTTGCACATGCGTTGCCGGCAACGGACAGGCGGTTGCCTGCAAGCGCCGAGAGGAGGGCCCCACGCGTCGCACCTTTGGTGCGCCACTGTAATCGGCGCGCCTCTGGCGCGACGCCTGGCGAAACGGAAACTGCAGGATATCGCTCGGATAGAGTTCGGTAACCCTTGGATAAAGCGCTGCTGAACGAAGGCCGGGATCGCCAGACCGGGGTCAGTCAAAGCCGCTCTGTCACCCAAACACCACCAAAACCAAAATGCTCGCCGTCAAAAGCACGATCCCGATCAATTCCCGCGCGGCCACCCGTTCCTTGAAAAACAAAACCGACGCCAAGAGTGAGAAAATCACCTCCACCTGACCTACCGCGAACACATAGGCCGCGTTCTGCAACGCAAAGGCCGTGAACCATCCCACAGACCCGGCCATTGAGGTCACGCCAATCCAGACCGCCGCCCGCCGCGCCGCCCAGATGCGCCCGATCTGCCCCGGCTCCCGGACAGCCAACCACGCAGCCATTGCCGCACTCTGCATCACCGTGACGACCGCAACCGTCAGCATCCCGCGCAGCAACGGATCAGACATCTCAATCTGCAAAATCGCCCCGCGATACCCCACGGCTGAGACAGCAAAGAACGCCCCCGAGGCAAGCCCCAACGCCGCCGCTCGATTGGCAAAGCGCCGACAGCCGCGCGCGTCGCTTTGCGGCGGATCAGACAGCACAAGCACGCCCACAAGCCCGATCAAAATGGCGACGAAACCGGGCAGGCTCACCCGATCCCCCAACACGATGAAGCCCACAATCGCGGTCTGGATCACCTCAGTCTTTTTGAACGTGATGCCCACGGCAAAATTGCGTTCGGCAAAGATCAGCACCACGAAAAGCGTGGCCAAAATCTGCGCCAACCCACCCACCGTGGCATAGGCCCAGAATGTGGCGTCAAGCGCAGGCACCCCCACCCCAAGCCAAGCCAAATAGCCCACGATCAGCAGGCAAGCGAACGGCGCGCCGTAGAAAAACCGCGCCGCCGTGGCCCCGCCCGCCGACAAAGGCCCCATCGACAGGGATTTTTGCAGCATGAACCGCAGGGTCTGAATGGCGGCGGCGGCAACGGCTATGAGGATCCAAGGCTCCATGGCCGCCATCTCTGCCTCGAAAGGCGCCCAATGACCAGAGCGCTACTCTGCGGGCTCCCGCACGCGATCATAAATGGGATGCGGCACCGGATCCTTGGCACGCAGGAAATGCTTGGCAAAAATATCCCGGTAGGACGCGTAGTAGTAATGCCCATTGCGGCCCAGATACTTCTCCCGATTGCGGCGGAAAAGGCCGGGCAGTTTGTACCACGCCACCGAAGGGTGCATGTGATGGACGGCATGCAGGTTGTTGTTGAGGAATATCAGCGCGAGCGGCCCGCGATCCTCGATCACCACCGTGCGGCCAGAGGCACGTTCATGGGCCTGATGTTCAAGAAATGTGCGGATTTTGACGATGGAAAACCCCAGATAGGCGGCGATCAGGTAGGCCCAGATGGGCATAGGTGACAATGCGACCAAAGTAAGAACAGGTACCAAACCGACAAAGTTCAAGCCCCATGCCAATGCGACATCGCGATCCCCATTTTGGATCAGACGCCAGTCAGTCTCCATCATCGCATACTGGCCCAGCGCCGGGCCAAACACCATCCGCCCGGCCAACGTGTTGTTGAGAAGCAGAACACGCTGCAGGATGCGAGGCAGGCGGTGCCACACATGCGGGTCAAGGTAGTTCGTCTCAGGATCGTCATAGGGGTCAGTCAGCACCGAATCCACGTGGTGCGCCAGATGCAGGTCGCGGAACCGGCGAAACGGCACGCACACACTCAGTGACGGAAACACCAAGGCCTCATTCAAAAGCGGGTTGCGAAACGGATGCCCGTGCAGCGCCTCATGGGTCAGGGAGGAATGCTGCGCAATGGAAAGCGCGGCCACAGCGATGCCCAGCGGCAGCCAAAGGGCGGAAAGCCAAAAGATCGCCAGCGCCCAAAACCCGTAACACACGACCAGCAACACCAGGGTCGGCCATTCAACGGCGCGGCGCGTCTCAACCACCATCTTATCCATAGGCCCGGCCCCACCGCACCCGCGACCATATCCGCTCATAAATCACGTAGCAGGTCAGCCCGATGCCCGTGTTGATCACCGCCATGGTGCCCCCCACGGCGGCGGAGCCTGTCATGAAAAACCCCACAAGGCTCATGACTGCGAGGCCAATGGCGTTCCACACGATGGCTTTCACCCAAGTGCGCGTCCGCGTTTCCATGATTCCCCTTTGAAACTGTCCCGTTCACAGAATCGTTACGTCAGAAATTGTCAGTGTAGAATTCCCAAAACGGTTAACATTGCTCCACATTGATGATATTTATAAACACATGAGCCATAAAACCGACAAACGAGATCGCGCAGGTTTGTTCCGCGCCCGCCTGTCCGAGGCGATGGGCGAACGGGGCACCACCCAAAGCGGCCTGGCCCGCGACATCGGGGTGGATCGGTCGACCATTTCGCAGCTGATCAAGGGCGATGGCGCGCGACTTCCCAATGCTCAGGTTGTGGGCGAATGTGCGGCTCAGTTGGGCGTGTCCGCCGATTGGCTGCTGGGCCTCACCGACCGGCCGGAAACGGCGGCCGATATTGTGGCAAATGCCATGTCATTGACCGAAGCCCCCCGCGCGCTGGTCGATGAACAGATCTTTGCCTGGCATCAGGAGGCCGCGGGTTACAAGATCCGTCATGTGCCTGCGGGCCTTCCCGATATGCTCAAGACCCGCGCGGTGCTCGAATGGGAATACGCCCCTCATCTGGGCCGCTCTATTGATCAGGCCATCGGTGCGTCAGAGGATCGCCTGAGCTGGATGCGACAGACGCAATCCGATTACGAAATCGCCCTGCCCCTTTACGAGGTGCACAGCTTTGTCAGGGGTGAGGGCTACTACGCGGGTCTGCCCAAGGCCGCCCGGACCGAGCAGACCCGCTATCTGATTGACGTCTCTGAACAGCTTTACCCCCGGATGCGGCTTTATCTTTTTGACGCCCGTCGCCTCTTCTCCGCGCCGGTTACGATCTTCGGCCCGCTCTTGGCCGCGCTCTACTTGGGGCAAAGCTATCTGGTGTTCCGTGACACCGAACGCGTGCAAGCCATGACGGAACATTTCGATCATCTGGTACGGGAGGCCCATGTCAGTGCCCGGGACCTTCCCGACCATATTCGAGGGCTATGACGCCCCCCAAAGAGCGCCCAAAATTTTTTGAAAAAATTTTCCGCCAACGTTGGCGCGCATTTTTTCAAAAAATGCAGCGAATTTTCACGGAAAATTCGTGTCCTTAGCCCCAGCTATTCGCCATCTTCCATGTCAAAGCCCAAGTGGCGGGCCACGGTGAAGATGTCCTTGTCGCCACGTCCACACATATTCATGCAAATGATATGATCGGCAGACAAGTCAGGTGCAATCTTGGTGACATGAGCCAACGCATGGCTTGGCTCCAGCGCGGGAATGATGCCTTCGGTCTCGCAGGACAGTTGGAACGCCTCCAGTGCCTCCTTGTCAGTGATGGAAACATACTCAGCCCGGCCAATATCGTGCAGCCAGCTGTGCTCTGGCCCGATGCCAGGATAATCCAGCCCCGCCGAAATCGAATAACCTTCGAGGATCTGACCGTCATCATCCTGCAAAAGATAGGTCCGGTTGCCGTGTAGCACGCCTGGGCGGCCACCGGTCAGCGACGCGCAATGCTCCATCTTGGCATTCACGCCCTTGCCACCGGCCTCCACGCCGATGATTTTCACCTCAGGGTCATCGAGAAACGGGTAAAACAGCCCCATCGCGTTGGACCCACCACCAATTGCGGCGATGATCGTATCAGGCAGACGCCCCTCTGCGGCCATCATCTGTTCGCGGGCTTCCTTGCCGATAATCGACTGGAAATCACGCACCATGGCCGGGTAAGGGTGCGGGCCGGCGACTGTACCGATGCAGTAGAAGGTTTCGCGCACATTGGTCACCCAATCGCGCAGCGCATCGTTCATGGCATCCTTCAGGGTGCCACGGCCGGACGTCACCGGAATCACTTCGGCCCCCAACAGGCGCATCCGGAACACATTGGGCTTTTGACGCTCCACATCATGCGCACCCATATAGACCACGCATTTCAGCCCGAACTTCGCGCAGACCGTCGCCGTGGCCACACCGTGCTGCCCCGCGCCTGTTTCCGCGATAATGCGTGTCTTGCCCATGCGGCGGGCCAGCAGAATCTGCCCCAACACATTGTTGATCTTATGGGCGCCAGTGTGGTTCAGCTCATCGCGCTTAAGGTAGATCTTCGCCCCGCCCAGACGCTCCGTCAGCCCTTCGGCAAAGTAGAGCGGGCTTGGGCGACCGACATAGTGGGTCCAGAGATCATTCATCTCGTCCCAGAAACTTTGATCGGTCTTGGCATGCTCATACTGGGCCTCAAGCTCCAGAATTAGCGGCATCAGGGTTTCAGAAACGAACCGGCCGCCGAACTGGCCGAAGCGGCCCTTTTCGTCAGGGCCGTTCATGAAGGAATTGAAAAGGTCATCCATGGCGCGTGATCCTTGCTGTGTTCCCCTGTGAATATGGTCTTCGCTGGAAAACTTCCAGCAGGAATGACGGGCGGTTCGTCGCTCCCCTATGGGCGCGCCTCACTCACTCCAGCACGCGCCAGGGTTTGGGCATCAGCACATAGCGATTGTTGATATAGATCAGCCCATCAAAGGCCATACCGCTGCGTTCGCCCGGTTTGACGAATTTAAACCGGAAAATGGGGAAATTGCCCTGCATCGCGCCGCGCACCTCTTTGTAGCCGCCGGGAAATTCGGATAGGATGGGCGCGCCTGCGCGCAGGTCCGAGGTGGTGGAACCCCAGAGCAGAACTTCCGTCTGACCCGGGTTCGGGCCAATGGCCGCACCGGGCTGGAACAACTGCGCATAATGACCGATCAGACGGTCCGCCAAGGGCGGTGCATAGACGGCGCGGATTTCCGCCTCAGTCGGGCGCATCGCAGCCGTCAATTCGGCCCGGTCAGCGCGGGCGCTTAGAAACTGGCTGAGGAACACGCGTGCATGTGCACCTGTTCCCGGCACGTCGGGGGAACTGCGAGTGCTGGTCTCCACCAATTCTAGAAGGGTCGCATTGGGCGTGCGAGCGCACTGTTGGGTCACATTGCCCAGAACAGTACGGGCATTGTCGATGCGCACCAGCGTCGGATTGCCGTTTTGCTTGTTGAGATAGCCGATGACCCAAGCCGCCAGCATCAGGCGATCTGTGTCACTGGCGCGGTTCAGGATGTCCTGACAGTTTTCGCTGGCATAAAACCCTTCGGCGCGGGCCGAGAGCGGTGCAGCCATAATTATCGCTAAAGCAATGGTGTAAAAAATGCGCATATCAACTTTCCTTCTTAAACGGAAAAATCGCACCGCGCGTTCTTGTTACCCTTTGGCGGCCCCAATAAAGGCCCGCATCAGCGCGGCATCCTTAACCGCCGGCGCGCTTTCCACGCCTGAGGATACATCGACCTGGGCCGCGCCTGTCAACTCTATGGCCTCGGCCACGTTGCCTGGCACCAGCCCCCCGGCCAGAAGCCAGGGCTTTGAAATCGGGCGCCCGGCCAGAAGCGACCAGTCGAAGGTCACGGCATTCCCGCCAGGGCGGTCGGCCCCCCTGGGCGGTTTGGCATCAATCAACAGGTGATCGGCGACCGCACCGTAACGGTCGATCTGCACCAGATCTTCGGCGGTGGCGATGCCAAAAGCCTTCATCACCGGCAAACCGGTGCGCGCCTTGACCTCGGCGACCCGTTCTGGCGGTTCCGATCCGTGAAGTTGCAGAATGTCAGGCTGGGTGGCAGACAGCAGCGCGTCGAAATCCGCATCCGAGTAGTTCACCACCAGCGCTACGTTCTGAACGGCCTGAGGTACGGCCGCCATCAACGCGGCGCCGGCTTCATAGTCTACAAAACGCGGGGATCTAGGGAAAAAGTTGAACCCCAGATAATCCGCGCCCGCAGCCACGGCCTCGGCCACGTGATCAGGCGCGGTGAGCCCGCAGATTTTCACTTTCACGGATGACATAAGGAACGCTTAGCTGGCCTTGTCGAGAAGCGCCAGCACTTCATCCTGACCATCGCTGCCGCTTTGCTTGAGCCGCTTGATCTCTGCGCGCATGCGCTCCATTTCGCGGGCAGTGCGGGCGGCCGCGGCACGTTCCTTGGCCTCGCGGATCCATTCCCAGATGAAGCCCAGAACGAGCCCACCAAGGATACCCGCAAAGATCACAACGAACAGTGGCAGCTCCTGCACGGCATTCATGCCGACAATCTGCGCCAGTTCCGTCGGCAGGGCTTGCACGGTCACCATACCCCTATTGGCCATGGCGACCACAATCAGAACCACGGCAATCGACGCCAGAATGGCGTAGCGAATGTAACGCATTAGGATTTCCCGTTCAGTCGGTCGCGCAGCAGTTTTCCGGTCTTGAAAAACGGCACATGCTTTTCTTCCACCTCGACAGATGCCCCCGTCCGCGGGTTGCGGCCTGTCCGGGCATCCCGCTTTTTCACGGAGAATGCACCGAACCCCCGAAGCTCCACTCGATTGCCAGATGCCATGGCATCTGTAATCTCATTGAAGATGGTGTTCACGATCCGCTCTACGTCGCGCTGAAAGAGATGCGGGTTCTCATCGGCTATCTTCTGAATAAGCTCCGACCTGATCATGTCGCATCCCCCCGGGCAGTCGTTTTCTTAGGTCTTTTCGGCGGCCTTCGAGCCGTCTTGAATTGGTAAACTATAGTTACAAATCAAAAAAACGGAAATAGCCGTGCAACACGGCGAGCGCCTGAATCCGCCCATCTAGGCCCCAAATATCCGGTTTTTTTGATCTCACTGGCCGGATTTTCGCCAAAGTAGTGTCTCTCGGGCCAATACACCGCACGGTTGATGGCGTCTTCATCGGGTTGATTCGCCGCACCCCAAAGGCCCGGCACAACCGCTCTCAAATGCTGGCAGATAAACCAAAAAAAGGCCCCGGTTTCACGCCGGGGCCTTTCTGAATGATTTGCATCAGGGCTTACTTGTCTTCGTCGCCCTTCAGCGCCGCGCCAAGGATATCGCCAAGGCTCGCACCGGAGTCGGAAGAGCCATACTGTTCCACCGCTTCCTTCTCTTCGGCGATCTCACGCGCCTTGATGGACAGACCCAGACGGCGGGTTTTGCCATCCACATTGGTCACGCGCACATCAACCTTGTTGCCGACAGAGAACCGCTCAGGGCGCTGCTCGGCACGGTCGCGGGACAGGTCAGAGCGGCGGATAAAGGACTTCATGCCCTCGTACTCCACCTCAATGCCGCCATCCTCGATGGACGTCACTTCAACCGTGATGATCGAACCGCGCTTCACGCCATCAACCGCTTCGGCGAACTTGTCGCCGCCCAGCGCCTTGATGGAAAGCGAAATGCGCTCCTTCTCCACGTCGACCTCAGACACAACCGCCTGAACGACATCGCCCTTGCGATAGCTCTGAATGGCATCCTCGCCCCGCTCGTCCCAAGACAAGTCGGAAAGGTGCACCATGCCGTCGATTTCGCCGTCCAGACCCACGAACAAACCGAATTCGGTGATGTTCTTGACCTCGCCTTCGACCTCGGCACCCACGGGGTAGCTTTCCTCAAAGACTTCCCACGGGTTGCGCATGGTCTGCTTCAGGCCAAGGGACACGCGGCGCTTGGTGCCGTCGATTTCCAGAACCATGACTTCCACTTCCTGAGAGGTGGACACGATCTTGCCCGGATGGACGTTCTTCTTCGTCCAGGACATCTCAGACACGTGTACAAGGCCTTCAACACCCGGCTCCAGCTCAACAAATGCACCGTAGTCGGTGATGTTTGTCACGCGGCCCGTATGGGTGCTTTCCAGCGGGTACTTCGCGGCCACCAGGTCCCACGGATCGTCCTGCAGCTGCTTCATGCCCAGCGAAATGCGGTGCGTTTCCTTGTTGATCTTGATCACCTGCACCTTGACGGTTTCGCCAATGTTGAGGATCTCGGAGGGATGGTTGACCCGGCGCCATGCCATATCGGTGACGTGCAACAGGCCGTCGACACCGCCCAGATCCACAAAGGCACCGTATTCGGTGATGTTCTTCACAACACCATCCACGGCCTGGCCTTCGGTCAGGTTGCCGATCACCTCGGCGCGCTGTTCGGCGCGGCTCTCTTCCAGGATCGCACGACGCGACACAACGATGTTGCCCCGGCGACGGTCCATTTTCAAAATCTGGAACGGCTGCTTGAGACCCATCAGAGGGCCTGCATCGCGCACCGGGCGCACATCAACCTGAGAGCCGGGCAAGAACGCCACGGCACCGCCGAGGTCGACCGTGAAGCCACCCTTGACGCGGTTGAAGATCGCGCCTTCGACGCGTGCGTCGTCGGCATATGCTTTTTCCAGACGATCCCAAGCTTCCTCACGGCGCGCCATCTCCCGAGAGATAACTGCCTCACCGCGCGCGTTCTCAGCGGAACGCAGGTACACCTCAACCTCATCGCCAACAGCGATTTCGGGGGCTTCACCGGGATTTGCGAATTCTTTGAGTTCGACACGGCCTTCCATTTTGTAGCCGACGTCGATGATGGCTTGGCCCGCTTCCACAGCGATGACTTTGCCTTTGACAACAGACCCTTCCTCGGGCGTGTCCATTTCGAAGCTTTCGTTCAGGAGGGCTTCGAATTCCTCCATAGATGCGTTTTGAGCCATGTGGCGTTTCTATCCTTAGTTTGCATTTTTCAGGCCGGGCGGTTGGGTCCACCGGTCTTTGGGTTCAAGTTGGTCCGCGTTTCCAGCTGCAACAAAAAAACGAAGGGCCGCGGAGTTCCCCGGCCCTGCTCTTTTCTTGTCACGGTCTGCTTAGCCGCTTTGACAGGTGGGCGTATAGGGGAGCGCGGGTTTTTTGGCAATAGGCGGTTGCAGCAGGCGCATTTCCCCGCCACGACGGACGCAACTAATCATACGGTGCGATTTCAACTGTTGGCGAATCTAACCCTTGTCGACCCATGCAGCATCGGTATCGATACCGCGCGTAAGGGGCCGTGGGTTCAGAGCAAGTTGATAACCCTGCAAAAGCACCCAATAATCGGGCAAAAAGACGTATTTCGGTGGAGTGTTGATTTGAAAGTCGGTACGAGCGGATTTCTTCGCGCTGTTAAGTCAATGCTTGACTACGTGGCTTTCTACGAAGTCAAACTGGCAGGCCGCCCTTATCTTGTTATTTTTTTATTGGTATTTTCCCTCGTGCTGCCTGCGGCGATTATGGCCCTAGGACCAAGGGACTGGTGGCTCCATCGAAGTTGGTCGCTGTTGATCCCCGCTCTGACAATTACAAAGTTCATCTGGAACTTGGTGCGGTCAGGCTCTCCCAGGGTCGGACAATTCCAAGTTAACAATAAAATTCGCAAAAACCTAAAATCAGCGCAGGCTACTGAACAGGAAGAGCAGTTAGGTTTTACAAAGATAAACCGCAGTTCAAGTTTCGACGGTCCGGTTGTCCTTTCAGATACGTTCAACACACAAAAAATGTGTGACGCCAATTGCGATTGGTCGTTATCCATAAACAAAAGCGCAAACATCAAAAATGAGATACTGAGATCTCTTAGGGTCCATAGCACCCATTTTGTGCGCTTTGGCAGGCGGGCAATGCTAAACTCTATCCTGCGCAACAAGGCGCTGATCAATGAAAAGAAAGTGGCGTTTGCAGAGCAGTTCCCGCCCGCCGGCGGGACAATTTCGGTGTACCAAACAGACTACTTCACGAGTCTTTGCAGTGCAGAGCGAAGGCTTGAGGACGTAATTGCCGAAGAAAATGGTCATAGACACATTTTGATCGATGCCAAAGATTGGAAAGCTGTTCAGAGGCGCGGTCAGAAGTTTCGTCTCCCGACTATTTTTGACAATTCGCCACCAATTTCGCTGCATATCGGAATTGAAGTCTTGGCCGTTTCATCTGATGGCGTCTTTCGAGTTGCAATTCAAAGCGAAAGGACAGAATTTTCGCGAAGCATGCGCGCCCCTTTGGGTTCGGGCTCAGTGGACTGGGACGACACTGCAGGAGCAATTACGCTCAAGGCTGTAATTCGCAACGCCGCCCGCCGAGAACTGGCAGAAGAATGGGGAGATGCAAATCTGGATGTGTTCCAGAAGCTGAGCCAACTAACACCGGAACCGATAGGGTACTTCCGGAGTGTTCTACGCTTAGGAAAACCACAGTTCGTTTGTCTGGTTCGCCTTAATTGCAAGGATCACGAATTGTCCGCTGACGCATCAGAGATTCTCCGTGATACGCGCGCATGTTTCGATGCGCATGACCTTGAAGGCTTGAGGGTGGCGCTGGATTCCATACTAAGTCGCAGCGGCGACCAAGTAGACTCCGCTCCATTGCTTGGCGCTGCCCATATCTTGAGAGATTTGATTCGAAAACGACCAGAAAGAATACGCGAAATTCTGAGATACTGATGTTAAAAAGCGCTTGCCAATCGCCCGTGTGATGCCTCGCTAAAGCTCCTCACCCTTCTTCAGCAGCTCATCAATCAACTGGCGTTGAATGCCGGGGCTGTCCCCGCCGTTGAACTGCATCAGCCCGCCGGAATAGAGCGTGCCATAGGTCTTCGCCGCATTCACCACCTGCCCCAGGCCAGAGATCAACTGGTCCTTCTCCAACGGCGACAACGGATGAATAAACGTCGACCACAGCGTATCATTGGCAATGGCATAGCGGGCATCAAGGGCGGTATCGAAATTGGCCTGCATCATGCGGTAAAGGTCATTTGGCGTTAGCCCCGACACCTCCGCCACCGGCACCATCGCCCGCATCCGATCAGAATTGGGATCAACCACTACAAGCACCGTCACTTCGGCGATGGTCAGCACGAAACCGGGGCCTTGCGGCTGCGCCTCCGGGTCCAGCGCAAAAATGATCCGCCCAAGCTTTTCATACGTCATCGGGCCTTCGCCAAGCGGTGCCTCTGCCTGCAGGCTTTCGGTCTCCGGCGCCTCAATCTCTTGCGCCTCAGTCTCTTGCGCGGCCACGGGCACGACAAGCAGGGCCATTAGAACGAATGAAAGAAAGCGGGTCATCGAAAAAACCTCCGGCCAGAACTTAATGGACACTTTAGCCCAAGACGCCCCACATGCGACACACAAGCCGGTTACCGGATGTCAGCCGCCCACCGGATCTGTCCCCGATTGTACCGAGACGATCCGGATCCGTTCAATCATCGCCCGCAAGCCATTGGATCGCTGCGCCGACAGATGATCATTGAGCCCCAGTCGCGCCAGTTCTCCACCGGCATCGACGCCCGGTACGTCGGCCACGGGCAGATCGTTGTAA
>JBCCAJ010000249.1:0-4790 GCA_039814845.1 Pseudomonadota bacterium
CATGGCCCAAAGCGACCAAGCAAATCACCTGAGCCCCCGAAGTCTTTCAAAGACTTCGACCGCATTCTTTCAAAGAATGCGGCCCTGCCCTTGCCGGGCCGCCTTGGCCAAAAGCACCTGCTTCAACCCCGCCAAATGCGGAAACTCAACCAGCATCCCGATCACCAGCGCGGCGTAAATCACCGGCTGATCCGGGATCGCAACCGCCGTCACCGCAAGCATCAAGGGCGCGTTGCGCGCCGCCGTGGTCATCGCCAGAAGCGCTTGTTCGGGATAAGGCAGATCAAACACCCGGGCCATGCCTTCAGCCATCACATAAGTTGCGGCAAAGAAAACAAAAATCGATAGCAT
The DNA here is from genome assembly GCA_039814845.1 of Pseudomonadota bacterium. Classification (GTDB taxonomy): domain Bacteria; phylum Pseudomonadota; class Alphaproteobacteria; order Rhodobacterales; family Rhodobacteraceae; genus Roseovarius. Next base: position 352 of record JBCCAJ010000249.1, read on the forward strand.
CACCAAGCCCAGTACATCCACGTGGCCCGCGATCACCGGCGTGTGCAGCGCGAAAAGCTGAAAAATCAGCGCGGCCGTGACCCAAGGGATCAGCGCGCTCACCATCCCGGTGATCCGGTCACACACCTGCTGAGCCAAAAACTTGCCCAGCGCGAAACGCAGCGTCTGCGCGGCAAGAAACGGCAAAACGAACCATTGCCACATCGTCTCTGGAATGGCGGCAAAATCCACCACACCCGTGTGCCGCGTAAAGAGCCACAGCCACAGCGGCAGCGCCAAAAGCTGCGTCACCATGTTGATCGGCAACAAGGCAGCGCCCAGCGCCGTGTCCCCCCGCGCCATGCGCGTGAAGCCCAAAAACCAATCGGTGCAGGGCGCCAGAAAATAAATCAAAAGCCCGGTGTAAAGCAGCGGTTGCCCTGACAGAAAAATCGAGGCCACAGCCAGCGCAATACCGGGCACCACCACGAAGTTCGCCACCCAGGCCAGCCCCATGAACCGCAAATTGCCAAAGCCCGCCACCACGGCCCGCAACCGCAGTTCAAAAAACAAAAACCCCACAAGGATCAGCAGTGTCGGATCAATTCCAACCGTCATGCCCTGCCCAAATGTCGGCGCGCCCAGACCCACCGCAGCCCCCGCCGCAATGGCCCCCAAGAACAAGGCCGTGATGCCAAAGCCCGGCGCAGATGGCGCATCAACCTGTGTGGCATCTGTCATGAAAGCCCCCTCAACACAGGCACTTATCCGCGTCGCAACAGGCCAGATCATCCAGATACATGTTGTTGTCGCGGTACAGTTCCAAAATCTCCGTGTCGACGCCCATCCGGCCCGCAATCGTGCGGGCCACCACGGCAAAGCGCTGACGGAATTTATAGATGAAGCAGAACAGATGCCCGTTATGGCTTACTTCCGGGCCGACAAGAAACAGCCCCGGCAGCGCAGTGGATTCGTCCTGCGGTGTCAGCAGCGGCAGGCCATGATCGCCGTAGTCAAACCATTGCACCACGGGCATCGTACCCGACTTGAACCCGGTGGCCAGGATTGGCGGATGCGGCGTGAGCCAGCTGCGCCCGTTGCCGCCCAAAATGCGCACCCCGCCGTCTTCTCGCTCCAGCGCAACGATTTCCTCATGACCCTCCAGCGTGATCGCTCCGGTCTTGCGCGCAGCATCCAGCCGCTGATGGGTGAAAGGCGACAAAGTGCGGCTGGGGTCTTTTTCAGACCCGTCCCACGGCGCGCCCACGTCAAACACGGTCACGTTCTTGCCGGCCCGCGCAAGCCCCACTGCCGCGTCAATCCCGCTTTCATAACCGCCGATCACATAGGCCTCATCCCCCGGCACATCGTGCCAGCTTTTGACGGTGGAGTAGTGCCAACCATGCTCTGCCCCCATCAGGCCCGCATCCGACGGTGCGCCAAACTGCCCGCCGGCCCAGATCACGAAATCGGCGCGTATTTCGCCTTTGTCGGTGTGAAGGCTCAGCCAATCGCCATCGGGCTCCAACCCCTCAACCGCAATCCCGCATTGGACGTTGAGGTCAAAGGCCTTTGCCGCATGATCCAGGTACCGCGCATATTCGCGCCCGCTGGGATGTTCGCGTTTCAACGCCCACCCCGGAGAGCTGTCAAAGCTGATCGCGTTCAGATCGGTCATCCCGAACACGTTGCCGGGAAAGGACGGCGTCAGAAGCCGCGTGTCCTTGGGCCAGTCCAGGAAATTCTGCCCGATGGATCCGCGCTCCAAAATCCAAACATCCGGGATCTGCAAATCCCTGAGCACGCGTGCCACGCCCAAGCCCGCAGGCCCCGCGCCGATGATCGCCACGTTGACATGTTCAGGAAGCATAAGCCCGTTTTGGTCCAGCATGAGTTTCCCCGGAAAAGCAGGAGCAGATGGCCTGCCGTCACGTCGGCACGTCTATGTTATAACATAACAATTCACAAGGGACATTCCGTCTCACTGGTCGGAAATGAATGGCGCTATGGCGTAGACATTTGTCTTTCGGGCCGCGCTTGCGTTACACGGCTTTGCAATGTCGCGCCACAAAGGAAAATCCCGCATGTCTGACCGCAATTACGAACCCATGACCAAGGCAGAGGTGATTGCCGCCCAACGGGCCTGGGCCAAACACGTGACCGAACAAAATGTGGAAGACCTGCTGGCGCTTTATGATTTCGGCAGCCCTGATGAGCCATTGCTGTTCAAACCCACGCTGGCGGATGTCATCCGTCTGGATCGCCAAGGGGCCAAGGCCTATTTCGTGGGCGGAGATCCCGACTATCCTGACGATCACGGCTTTCTGAAAAACGGATGGAAGAAGGTGGATTTCCAAAGCGCCGTGGGCCCGATCCTGAAGGCGGGGGGACTGGGTTACAAGGATATGGGCCACTACACTTTCGTCAATGGCGCGGGGGAGGCCACGCAGGCCGATTACACCTTCGCCTATCACAAGCTGGACGGCAAAGTGCTGATCAGCCTGCACCATTCATCGCTGACCTGGCATCCCGCGTAAACCGGACAGAGCTGCGGACCAAAACCTGAGGCACTCCCGCTCTTTATTCTCGCGACGATCCGCGGGGTGGGGCGGAACGCGCTGCCCCGTGGGGGCGGACCGGCGCGGCCTGATGGTGCCCATCAGGCGAGTTCTTCGAATTAAGCGGTGTGCCTCAGGTTTATTGTCTCTCGCATAGCGCCCTTGGTGATGCGCCAGTAGCGAAACGCTCAAAACCGGTCGGTGGAAAACGCACTTAAATCGCGATTGGGCGTGGTCTGCGTGACGATATCCGCCAAAACCTCCCCCGATTTCGGCGCCATCATCAGCCCGTGATGGGAATGCCCGAAATTGACAAACAAACCGCGCTCCTCCCCCAAAGCCCCCAGCACAGGGATGCTGTCGGGAAAGGACGGACGACGCCCCATCCACAGCGTGGGGCTTGCCGTGTTGAGCTCCGGAAACGCCCCCTTGGCCAACCGCGTCAGATGGGCCTGCCGCTTGGGATCAATCGGCGCGTCATTTGGGGCAAACTCCGCCTGCCCGGCAAAGCGCAGGCCTTGCTCCATCGAACTGGCGATGCAGGCGGCCTCCACATCCAGGACGGAATTGCCCACTGTGATCCCGGGATCCGCAAATTGCACGTGATACCCGCGCTCGGTCATCAGCGGCAACCGATACCCCAAGGGCCGCAGCAAATCCCCGCTCCACGCCCCCATGGACAGCACGACAGTTTCGCTTCGGATCACCTCACCCTGACATTCGATCTGCCAGCCCGCCTCCGCCCGTTTCAGCGCCCGCACCTCTCGGGCCAGAAACTCCGCGCCCAGCCGTCGCGCTTTGTCCGCCAACACCGCGCTGATCCGCCCCGGATTGCGCGCGCGCGCCTGTCCTTTGATCAGTATGGCAGCTTTGAAATCCCGGCTTAAAGCGGGTTCCAGACAGTGCAGCGCGTCTGCGCCAACCACCTCCATATCCGCGCCCTTTTCCAGTCGCACGCGCGACCCCAACGTGCCCAACGACGCCTTCGATCCATCCCGAAACGCCTGAACATAGGTGGAGGTGGTCATCACATCCTCCGCCCCCGTCCCCTGCAGGTGATGGCGATAAAGATCGACAGACGGCCCGCACAGATATTCCATCGCGTCTGAAACCGCCCGCAGCCGTGCCTCCGTCCCGTTGCGCAGGAACGCAGCACCCCAGCGGATCATCCGTGGCCACATCCGTGCGCGCACGCTGAGCGGGCGGTACTTGCCCACCATCAAACCCGGCACATCCCGCCAGATGCCGGGATAGGCGTGGGGTACAATCGAGAAGGACGAAATCACCCCGGCATTGCCGAAACTGGTCTCCTGCCCCGGCGCGGCGCGGTCAATGATCCGCACGGGCACTCCTCTCTCCAACAGGGACAGCGCCGTGCAGATCCCAACAATGCCTGCCCCAAGGATCGTGACTTCACCCGGCATGGGATCAGGTGGTCAAAGGCACGCGCCGCCGGGCAATGACCTGCGATATGACTGCGGGCGATGCGATGATCAACGCGGCCAGATCCGCCGACAGGGACGGCGCGATGAAGATGATCCCCGCCGCCGCCATAAGCCAGCGATAGACCGCCCCCATGGGTGCGAGCCAATAGCCCACCACTGCCGACGACAACGCGATCACACCCGCAATGCAGGACGCCGCGGTATAGCTGAACTCCCACAAATCAAAACCGGTGGAGCTAACGAAAAGCAAGACCGGAGCATAGACAAAGGCCATCGGCGCGACCACCTTGCCCAGCCCCAGCGTGAAGGCCGATATCCCGGTTCGGAATGGGTTGGAATTGGCAATCGCGGCGGCCGCATAGGCCGAGGTACAGACCGGCGGCGTGATCTCTGCCACCACGCCGTAATAGAGGACGAACATATGGCTCGCGATGGGCGGAATGCCCAGCTGAGCCAA
>JBCCAJ010000522.1:0-1667 GCA_039814845.1 Pseudomonadota bacterium
AAGGAAGATCAGGAAAGCTTCGACCTGCTCGTGATGCTCGGCAACCTGTCGCAATATCTCACCGAAGAGGCCGAGAAAAAGGGCGTGGAATTCATCACCGATTTCCCCGATGAACCCATCGTCATCACCGGTCTCGAAGGGCGTCTGGCGCAGGTGTTCGTGAACCTCATCACCAACGCGATCAGCTTCTGCGAAGATGGGGACGCGATCCGCATCTGGGCCCGCAAACGCGACAACCGCGTGGTGGCCGTGGTCGAAGACACTGGGCCCGGCATTCCCGATCAGTCGCTGACCAAGATTTTCAAACGCTTCTATTCGCATCGCTCGGAAAAAGACTTTGGCAACAATTCCGGCCTTGGCCTGTCGATCTCCAAACAGATCGTGGAAGCCCATGACGGCGTCATCTGGGCGGAAAACATCCGCCCGACTGATGCCGATGCCACCTCCGACCCGCTCGGCGCGCGCTTCGTTGTGGGTCTACCGGTGTAATCCATGGGTGGGCGCGACACGTCTGAGCGCCCAAATCAGCCTGACATCGAAACCTTGCATGCCAGTTGCGTGGCCTTGGACGGTCGCGCTGTTCTGATCCGTGGCGCCTCAAGCAGCGGCAAATCCGGCCTTGCCTTAAACCTGATGGCCATGGGCGCAGAACTGGTGGCAGATGATCGCACGCAGGTCTGGCGCGACGGGAACACCCTCATGGCCGACGCCCCTGACCGCCTGCGCGGCCTTATCGAAGCACGCGACGTGGGTATTCTGCGCGTGCCCTCTGCCGGGCCGAAGCCCATCGCCTTTGTGATCAACATGGATGAGGTGGAAACCGACCGCCTTCCCGAACACAGACAAACGCAGCTTTTGGGCCATCCGATCACGGTTTTGAGAAAATCGACCCTTCCTCATTTTCCTGCAACCATCATTGCCTATCTTAGGGGTCAGCGAGAGACGCCAGACTTTAAACCATGACGAAACCCGACACCCGCAAAGACATGCTCACCGATGGCACGCCCCGCCTTGTGCTGGTCACAGGACCATCGGGCGCGGGCCGCAGCACGGCGATCAGGTCTCTGGAGGATTTGGGATATGAAGCCATCGACAACCTACCCCTGTCGCTGATCCCCCGCGTTTTTGACGGGCAGGGGCCGGACAAACCGCTGGCCCTTGGCATTGACCCGCGCAACCGCGATTTTTCTACCTTTGGACTTATTGAGGTGATCGACCGGTTCAGCGCCCAAGATGCAGCGCTCCAGGTTCTCTATCTCGATTGCAACCGCGATGTGCTACTGCGCCGTTTTTCAGAAACCCGCCGCAAACACCCGCTGGCCCCCGCCGACAGCCCTGAACAGGGGATCGACCGCGAACTGGATCTTCTGGGCCCCATCAAAGCGCGCGCCGATCTGTTGCTTGATACCTCTGAGATGTCCCCCAACGACCTGCGCGGCGAACTGGCCCGGTGGTTTGCGCCCCAAGGGTCGGCACCTATCGCGCTGACGGTACATTCGTTTTCCTATAAACGCGGGCTGCCCCGGGGCCTCGACATGGTGCTTGATTGCCGCTTTCTGCAGAACCCTTACTGGGATGAAACCCTGCGCGGCAAAGACGGGCGCGACAGCGCTGTGGCGGCCTATGTCGCTGCCGATCCCCGCTACGGCGATTTCCACGAAAAGGTC
>JBCCAJ010000289.1:0-4333 GCA_039814845.1 Pseudomonadota bacterium
GCCCGCAACACCCGATTTCTGCTGAAGCGCTGAAGCCCGTTGTGGAGGATTTCCAGGCGCGTGGTGAGCCCTTCAACATGGGCATGGTGTTCCCTGTGTCGACGCACAATTATGAGCTGCGCTACTGGCTGGCCGCTGGCGGGTTGGAGCCGGGGTTTTATTCCCCTGAGAATATCTCCGGCCAGATTGGCGCGGATGTGTTTTTGTCGGTGACGCCCCCGCCGCAGATGCCGGCCACTTTGGAGGCGGGCACGATCCACGGCTATTGCGTGGGCGAGCCGTGGAACCAGCAGGCTGTGTTCAAAGGCATCGGCGTGCCGGTGATCACGGATTACCAGCTCTGGAAAAACAACCCCGAAAAGGTTTTTGGCATCACCAAGGAGTTTGCCGAGGAAAACCCAAACACGACCAAAGCGGTTGTGAAGGCGCTTATCCGCGCGGCTATCTGGCTCGATGAAAACGAGAACCAGAACCGCCCTGAAGCGGTGGAGATCCTGTCTCGCCCAGAATATGTGGGCGCGGATTATGACGTGATCGCCAACTCCATGACCGGGTTTTTTGAGTTTGAAAAAGGCGACAAGCGCGACATCCCCGATTTCAACGTCTTCTTCCGGTATAACGCGACGTATCCGTTCTATTCCGACGCCATTTGGTATCTGACCCAGATGCGCCGCTGGGGCCAGATTGCCGACACCAAATCGGATGAGTGGTATGTGGACGTGGCCAAGTCCGTCTATCGCCCCGACATCTATCTGGAGGCCGCGCGCCTTCTGGTGGACGAAGGCATGGCGGATGAGGCCGATTTCCCCTGGGACAGCGACGGGTTCAAAGCGCCCACACCGGCGGAGGATATCATCGACGGTATTCCCTACGATGGCCGCACGCCCAACGCCTATCTCGAAAGCCTGCCCATCGGTCTGAAAGACGGCCAGACCGTGGTTGGCAACGAAGTCCAAGGTTAAGCCCCAATCCCCATCCTGCGCATCAGGCGTAGGGTGGGGTTCCACCCCACCTATCTTGCAGGAAGGCACCCACATGACTGCCATCGACCCTGACAGCCTCACCGCTGACGCCGCCAAAGAAGCGCGTCGCGAACGGCTCTTCACCCGCATCAACGCCGCTGACAAATGGTTTCAGGTTCTGGGGCTAAGCTGGATATCCCCAGTGCTCCGCGCCGCTGCAGGCGATAACCCCAAAGCTCAGGTGACCGAAATCTGGCGCCTGCTGGGTGTGCCGCTGGTGGCTATTTTTGCCTTCCTTATGATGTGGGCCACGTTGGCCCCTCAGGTGCAAACATCGCTTGGCGCGATCCCCGGGCCGGGGCAGGTTTGGGAACAGGCCGTCAATCTACACGAAGATGCGCAAGCCAAGGCCGCCAAGGAACAACAATTCATGGAACGGCTGGAACAGCGCAATCAGCGCTTGATCGATGCCGGTCAGGCCGACCGGGTGCGCGACATCGCCTATACCGGCGCGCCCAGCTACTACGACCAGATCTGGACCTCGATCAAAACCGTCTTCTTCGGCTTCCTGATCGCCACTGCCGTTGCCGTGCCTCTGGGCATCGCAGCGGGCCTGTCGCCTTACGCGAATGCCGCGCTAAACCCTCTGATCCAGATCTTCAAACCTGTTTCACCGCTGGCATGGTTGCCCATCGTGACCATGGTGGTCTCTGCAACCTATGCCACCGACGGCGACGGGTTGTTCGCCAAAAGCTTCCTGAACTCCGCGATCACGGTGACGCTCTGTTCGCTTTGGCCCACTTTGATCAACACCGCGCTCGGCGTGGCGTCGATCGACAAGGATCTGGTGAACGTGTCCAAGGTGCTGAAGATGAACACCTGGACCAAGATCACCAAGCTGGTGCTGCCTTCCGCGCTGCCGCTCATCTTCACGGGTTTGCGCCTGTCGCTGGGTGTGGGTTGGATGGTTCTGATCGCCGCGGAAATGCTGGCCCAGAACCCCGGCCTTGGCAAATTCGTGTGGGATGAATTCCAGAACGGGTCAAGCCAGTCTCTTGCGCGGATCATGGTGGCCGTGTTCACCATCGGGATCATCGGCTTCCTCTTGGACCGGATGATGTACGCGATCCAGTCGCTCTTTACCTTCACCAATAACCGGTAAGCGCAGATGGCACTTCTTGAGTTGAAAAACGTATCCAAGAGCTTCGGTGAGGGGGCCACCCGCACCGATGTTCTCAAGGACATCAACCTCAGCGTCAAGGCGGGTGAGTTCCTCGTCCTTCTCGGCTTCTCCGGCACGGGTAAAACCACGCTGATCAACCTGCTGGCGGGGCTTGATACGCCCTCGAAGGGTGAGGCGAGTTTCAAAGGCACGCCGATCACGGGCCCCGGCCCGGAACGCGGCGTGATTTTTCAATCCTATTCCCTGATGCCGTGGCTCACAGTGAACGGAAATGTGGGGCTGGCCGTGGATACGGTCTATCCCAAGCTGTCCAAGGCCGAACGCGCCGAGAAAGTGGCCCATTACGTGGGCATGGTTGGGCTCAGCCACGCGGCCTCCCGTCGCCCGGCGGAGCTGTCGGGGGGTATGCGCCAACGTGTGAATGTGGCCCGTGCGTTGGCGATGAACCCCGAAGTGCTGCTGCTTGATGAACCGCTCTCGGCGCTTGATGCATTGACCCGCGCCAACCTTGCGGATGAGATCGAGGCGATCTGGGAAGGCGACAAGAAGACCTGCGTGCTGATCACCAATGACGTGGATGAGGCCATCGTGCTGGCGGATCGCATCATCGCGTTGACGCCTGAGGGAACGCTGGGGGAGGAGTTCACAGTCTCCATCCCCCGCCCGCGCGAACGCTCAGAGATGAACCATCACGAAGGATTCAAGGCCCTGCGCGGTCAGGTCACCAACTACCTGATGGATGTGGGGATTGAAGCGAAGGTGAAGGGCACAAAGACCCTGCCGAATGTCACTCCAATCCATGGTGTTCCCAACGCCGTCGCCAAGGCACAAGAAGGGCTGGTGGAGGATCGCTTCCTCGACTTCTCGGAACTGCACAAAGTCTATCCGACACCCAAAGGACCGCTCACGGTGGTGGAGGATTTCGACCTCAAGATCAACAAGGGCGAATTTATCTCTCTTATTGGGCATTCAGGCTGTGGCAAATCCACGGTGCTGACCATGGCGGCGGGCCTCAATGACATCTCGAAGGGCGCAATCAAGCTGGATGGCCGACACGTGGCGGGTGCTGACCCTGAACGCGCCGTGGTGTTTCAGGCGCCCAGTCTCTTCCCTTGGCTGACGGCCAAGCAGAACGTCGCCATCGGGGCGGACAAGGTGTATCCAACAGCGTCGCAGGCGGAACGGCAGGACGTGGTGGAATACTACCTCGAACGCGTGGGGCTGGCCGATGCGATGGACAAACCCGCCTCGTCCCTTTCAAACGGCATGCAGCAAAGGGTGGGCATCGCGCGGGCCTTTGCGCTGTCGCCCAAGCTGCTGCTTTTGGATGAACCTTTTGGCATGCTCGACAGCCTGACGCGTTGGGAATTGCAAGAAGTGCTGATGGAGGTGTGGTCGCGTACCAAAGTCACCGCCATCTGTGTGACCCATGACGTGGATGAGGCCATATTGCTGGCCGACCGTGTGGTGATGATGACCAACGGCCCCCGCGCCACGATTGGCCAGATCACTGAGGTCGACCTGCCGCGCCCCCGCACGCGCAAGGCGCTTTTGGAACACCCGGATTATTACAAGTACCGCCAAGAAGTGCTCGATTTCCTCGAAGAATATGAACATGGCGCGACGCCGAAGAAACCCACCTCGGCCCCTGCTGCGGTCGCCGCGGAATGACACGGGAAAGGCTGGTCATAGTCGGCGCGGGCATGGCCGCGGGGCGGGTGCTCGATCACCTGACCGACACGTCTGCTGGGGCGGCGCCTGACCGGTTTGACATCACCCTTTTCAACGCTGAGCCGCGCGGGAGCTACAACCGCATCATGTTGTCCCCCGTGCTGGCCGGGGAAAAGGCGTACGAGGACATCATCACCCACAATGCCGATTGGTACGCGCAGCACGGCATCGCGACACGATTTGGCGAAGGCGTGACCAAGATTGACCGAACGGCCCGGACCGTGACGGGTGAGAGGGGGGCTGTTCCCTACGACAAATTGCTGATCGCCACAGGCTCTTCCCCCGTGATGATCCCCTTGCCGGGCCGCGATCTGCAGGGCGTCATCGCCTATCGCGATCTGGAGGACACCATGACCATGGCGGGGCTCGCCCCTGGTTCAAAGGTGGTGGTGATCGGTGGCGGTTTGTTGGGTTTAGAGGCCGCAGCCGGGATGGCCGCACGGGGCGCAAACGTCAC
>JBCCAJ010000482.1:0-2293 GCA_039814845.1 Pseudomonadota bacterium
AAGGTGCAGGTGCTCGATGGCCGTATTCAGGCGGTGTTTGAGCGAGAGCTGCAAGTGCCGCTGCACCTCAATGGTCTGTCGGCGGAACTGGCCTTTTATGAAGCCACCTATTTTTTCGCCTTCAAGATCACCGACGCACCGCAACTTTTGGGCAATACCCCCTGCGCGGCGCGCGTGATCCCCTTTGCGGCGGATCCAAATGACAGCACGCTTTTGGCCAAACTCGCCAGCCTCAGCCGCGAAGAGGTCCCCGAGAATGAAAATGTAGGCCAACTTTTTGCAGACCGGATTGCGCTGAAATGCGATTGACACACCTCAGTGCGCCTTCTTCAGGCCCCGGTCTGGTGATCCCAATCTCAAGCGAGGGCGCTTTATCTTGACGTACCGCCGTATTACCGAACAGCACGCTTGTTTCGACATTTCGCCAGGCCCTGGGTGGGGCCTGACGAAGGCGCGGTGGGCTAACGCCCTTGATTCCGCGCCAGTACACCGCACAATCAATTGAAAGGAAGCCCCATGTCAGTCGTCCCCACCACCTATGACGAATGGGAACATTGTATCACTGTCCAATGCGGCATCCCGCTGACCGCCGAATTCGTGGACGAGCGCATCAAAGCCATGACCGATGAAACAGATATCCACACCCGGAAATTCATCGAACAATGGGGCGTGGCGCATTTCAATCAGACACTGGCGTGGTTCGAACAGGCAAAGGCCCGGCTGACCGCGTGACAGCCCCGCTGCCCATCACCATTCTGAACGGCTTTCTGGGCTCAGGCAAAACCACGCTGTTGCAAAGCCTTCTGGTGCAGGCTCGCGCGATGCACGATGTGCGCTTGGGCGTCATCGTCAATGAGATGAGCGAATTGGATGTCGACGGCCGCATTCTGGATGCCACCGAAATCCTGTCCCGTGAGGACGCGCTTTTTGCCTCCATCCCCGCGGGCAGCATCAGCGGCGCAGACGGGTTGAAAAAATTCGACGCGGGCTTGAATAAACTGCGGAAGGGCGGCGCCACCCATATCGTCATTGAGACCTCCGGCAGCACCCACCCCTGGCCGCTGCTGGACGCGATCAGGCAACACGACGCCGCTCGGCTGCACGGGTTTTTGTCGGTCGTGGACACTGTCACGCTCTTACAGGATCATGAGGCAGGCCAGTCCATCATCCCCAAGGCCCAACGCAACCTCGCAAATGACACCCGCGGGATCGAGAACCTTCTGGCAGAACAAATCATGTTCGCCACCCGCATCCTGCTGAGCAAACTCGACCGGGTGGAGATGGACGCCGTACGCCGCGTGGCCGAGGCGATCCACCCGATCAACACCGCCGCCGATGTCGTGGGCATGAAATGGGGCAACGTGAAGCTGGCCGACGTGCTGGCCATGCCCCCCTATGATCACGCCCGCGTGGCGCAGCTAGGCGCTGAACTGACCAAATGGGATGCCGATCACGGCACCAGTTCCATGGCCAATGCCGGGGATTACCGCATCGACAGCATTGTCATCTCCGACCCACGCCCGATGCACCCGCAGCGGCTGTGGGATGTCTACAACACCTTTCTCGGCGAGACGATCTACCGCTCCAAAGGGTTCTTCTGGCTGCCCTCGCGCGACCGGTTGCAGCTGTTGTGGAACCAGACAGCGGGCAGTGTGGGGCTGGAGATTTTGAACTACTGGAAGATTGCCGCGCTGGAAGATGACAGCCTCAACCTCATGCCTCAAGAACGCCAGGAACTGCGCCACCGCCTCGCCAATGCCTCCCCCGAGTTTGGCGACCGCCATTGCCGCCTGACTGTGATTGGGGATCGTGATGGGCTTCCCACCTTTGCGGAGGCTGTGCGCAAATGCCTATGCACCGATGAGGAAGTGGCGCTTTGGAAAGCGGGTCATGTGTTTCAAGATCCGTGGCCCAAAGCGACCAAGCAAATCACCTGAGCCCCCGAAGTCTTTCAAAGACTTCGACCGCATTCTTTCAAAGAATGCGGCCCTGCCCTTGCCGGGCCGCCTTGGCCAAAAGCACCTGCTTCAATCCAGCCAAATGCGGAAACTCAACCAGCATCCCGATCACCAGCGCGGCGTAAATCACCGGCTGATCCGGGATCGCGACCGCCGTCACCGCCAGCATCAAGGGCGCGTTGCGCGCCGCCGTGGTCATCGCCAGAAGCGCTTGTTCGGGATAAGGCAGATCAAATACCCGGGCCATGCCTTCAGCCATCACATAAGTTGCGGCAAAGAAAACAAAAATCGATAGCATCACCAAGCCCAGTACATCCACGTGGCCCGCGATCACC
>JBCCAJ010000307.1:0-4121 GCA_039814845.1 Pseudomonadota bacterium
GCATGCGCGTCATGTCGATTGAATTTCGCACGGGCACAGGCGATCGATTTGATCTCGCCCTCGCCTTCAAGCACACCACGGGATACAGTTTTTCCCTGATTTTCATGCCGCTCCATGTGATTTCCGTGATTTCGATCGTTGCCTCAGAACGTCGGCAAAGCCTGATAGATCATGTGCTCGGTACCGTCGCCATAAACAAACCCGCTGGCCATTGACCATACTATGCCACGCAACGCACCGCTTTGTTCTTGGCGCATTAGACTCTGATTGCTATCGTCGATTTCAGAACGGTTAAAAATTTATGCGCCACACTCTTCCTCTTGCGCCGCAATTCTATGTGACGGCTCCGCAACCTTGCCCGTATCTGGCGGGGCGAATGGAGCGGAAGCTGTTCACGGCGTTGCAAGGCGACAACGCACAAAAGCTTAACGACAGCCTGTCGAAGCAAGGGTTTCGACGCAGCCAGAATGTGCTTTATCGCCCGTCCTGCGCCGATTGCGCGGCGTGTCTTTCAGCGCGCATTGACGTGTCGAAATTCGAAGCCACCCGCAGCCAGCGCCGCACGCTCAAGCGCAACACAATGCTGGATCGTCGGGCAACGTCTGCTTGGGCGACAGAAGAACAATATGACCTCTTCCGCCGCTATCTGGAAACCCGTCACGCAGATGGCGGTATGGCCGACATGGACGCGTTTGAATTCGCCGCCATGATCGAAGAAACCCCGATCCGCACCCGCGTCGTGGAATACACGGATGAGGACACGGGGGATCTGGCCGCTGTCTGCCTGACCGATGTGCTCGATGACGGGGTGTCGATGGTATACTCCTTCTACAATCCCGATCTGACGCGCAACTCGTTGGGAACGTTCGTGATCCTTGATCATATCGACATCGCGCGCGAAGCGGGCCTGCCTTATGTATACCTCGGCTACTGGGTGCCGGGCAGCACCAAGATGGGGTACAAAGCCGCGTTTTCAGGGCTGGAAGTGTATACCGGCGGCGAATGGTCACCGATGCGCAACACCGAGGACTACTCCTCCAAGCGCCACCCGCTTTGCAATGACCCCATCGCTGAACAGGTGGCCAATATCTCACTCCCCGATACCCGACCGACGCAACCCATTCTGGAATAGAGCGTCAGAATTCGAACTTCAGACTGGTCCAGTAGCCTGCGATGTATCGCTGGGTTTTGGGGATGGCCTTAAGCTCTTGTGATCCTGTTATTTTTCCAGTCTGCCCTCGCTCTGCCGCGATCCAGACATGGGCCTCGGGCGCTGCGGCCAGTGCGGCGCGGGTGGCGGGGGCAAAGGCTGTCTTATCCACCCATTCCACGTCCATACCATGGCCTTCGGGGAAGGGGTAATCGCGATGGCCTTCGTGACTTAGCAGCACCACCTTGCCGCCCGTTCCCTGCGGCAAGTTTTCCATGATCCTCGCGATAGCGGGATAGGCGGTTTCGTCACCTGCCAACACGACGGGGCCTTGGCGAACGATCCCTCCGCCACCCGGTCCGATAATGGCCAGCTTGGCGCCCAGGCCTACATCCTGCGCCCAAGCACAGGCCCGCCCGCCTTCGTGGATAAACACGTCCATCTCCACAATATCGCCCTTCAGGCTGCGCGCCGTGTAGACCGGGCGGTGCAACGCCTTGGCGCCTTTGGGCCATTTGGTCGATCCGTTGGGCGCCAGCGTGGGGTAATCGGGATCGGTGTTTTCCGGCTCGGGCAGCAGGATGCGGAAATGGATCGCATCCTCAGCAGCAAAGACATCCGGCCGTTCCAACCGCAGACGCACGCGGTGAAATTCGGTGCAAAGCTGACGCGTATCGAGGACCTCGGCGAATTGCAGGTTGGGCGGGTATTGGTCATGCTCAGACATATCCGACCAGGTGATGGTGTCGGCAATGTCCGGCACAGCATCCGCGATCTGCCCCACCAGCGCATCGCGGATCACGTGGACGTTGTCAGGTTTCAGCGCGGCAATGACCAAGCGCAAACCCGCGGGCGCGCGATCCACCACGCCAAACTGGCCCAGATCGGTTTCCACCATCAGCGTGTCCGGCCCATCCTCCACCACCATCAGCTCATACTGTTCAGCGCGCATGCGCATCAGCGCCTTCATCGCGTCAAAGCTGAGCCCGTCGATATCGGAATGCACCTTCATAACGGTTTCATAGCGCTATGGAGTTGGATGGGGAATGCCTACTTTACAAAGGAATGCGCGAAACCCGGTGCAGCACCCGGCGCGAAATCAAAGGGCTTTAGCCCGCCGCGCCTTCGCCTGGCCCCACCCAGGGCCTGGCGAAATGACAATTGCAGCGCTTTGTTCGAATGGAGTCAGGGAACCGATGGATAAAGTGCTGCTGAACGAAATGCGGGATCGCCAGACCGAGGCCAGGCAAAGGCGCTCTGTCAGCTCAAAAGCGGCAATCATAGGTGGAGGTTTAGGGCCTTACTCCACCGCCTCAACACCATTGATGATATCCGCCGCCGCCCTCAGATGGGGGATCTTCTGGCCGTTCAACTGCGCATCCCGTTCCGCCGCCTGATCCATCGCAACATTCATCCGATCGTGAGAAACCTCAAACAGTTCGCGCCCTCGCTTCCAGTTCATAAAACCCATGCCTTTAAGCGGTGAAATGTTGAGAAGCACGTCGTTGCCCAAATCCATATGCTGCATCATCCGCCGCGAATTCACGACCATTGTACGGCTCAGGATACCAAAGAGAGACGGCTTGCGCGGGCCGCGTTTCTTGCGCTTAAAAAGCCCTGCCAAAGCCTGACGGCGAGAGGGGAATTCCTCGTATTTCGTCTTGGCGCGCCACGGTCTTGGCGCGTGGAAATTCATGATCAGGTTGGGCCCGGTCTTAAGATCCCGCATCACGTTGATCGGTACGTTATTGAGGATCCCGCCGTCGATCAGCACCTCGCCATCCTCCATGATAAAGGGCGGAAAGACACCCGGCACAGCGGTAGAGGCGCGGACGGCTTCCCACAATGGACCGCGGTTCATGACCACCTCATCATTGTGGGTCAGACTTGTGGCGATGGCGAAGTAGTTGATGGGCATATCCTCGATATTGTGCCCGCCATAGTGATGTTGAAGCGCGCGATCCAAAATGGTGTGATCGAGCACGCCGTGCTTTGGCAGGTTGAGCGTAGACATCGCCTTGGACGTCACGAAAAGATCGTCGCACACATCCATGATTTCGCGCGTCGGCACCCCGATGGCCATGGCCGCGGCCAAAGCCGCACCCACGCTGGTGCCGCCAATGAAATCAAAGTGATAGCCCTTCTTTTCCAAAGCCAAAGCCACACCCAAATGCGCCGTACCAAAAGACCCGCCACCGCAAAGAACAAGGCCCAGCGCCTCGCCTCGCATAAAACGACCAAGGCGGGCAAAATCTTGGTCGGATCCAAGCGCCACATGATGATGCAAAGCCACATCACGGTGGACGAGCCATCGCGCGGTATCAGTGGTGGGCTCAGTTGAGGACTGCCGGTAAAGCGCCAGCTGCACATTGGATTTCAGTGTACCGCCAAGCACCTGCGCCTCAAGAGTAGAGATCGGCACATCCTGCCCCGGCGCAGAGGATTTTTCCAAGGCGATCAGAACACTGTCAGAATTGTCCACGATCACGCGACGCCAGACATCGTTGCCTTCCGCATGCACGCATAGCAGCACCATGTTTGGGCCTGTCTCTTCCTTTTCTTCGATCCAAGCCGTCATGGCGGCCTCATCATCATGGATCTCAGACGGACAGGCGGTTTCATCCATCACGACCCAGTCACCCGCCTCCGCGAAGGCTACGCGCAGCTGATCGGCGAAGCGGGCATCAATGGGGCCGTCGCCACCGGGCAGAACCGAACAGATGCGGCCCGGTCGGGGCGTGGTGTCCGGGCGCGGCACGATGGTTTGCACCAACCGCTGGGACAGGGCGCGCAGGATACCCTTGGCCAGATCGGGTGTGCGTTCAGCCAGATCATCATAGGCGGTTTTGCTAAGCGCCATCACGGCCGAATTCCGCGCTGCGATCACATTGGCGGTCCGGGTGCCGCCCGCGAAAAAGGCAAGCTCCCCAATGGGTTCCCCCAAAGACACTTCGGCAATTTTACCGCCACC
>JBCCAJ010000516.1:0-1742 GCA_039814845.1 Pseudomonadota bacterium
CCGTCTTTGCGACCGATCTCAACCAGCAAGGTAAAGACCTCTTGTTTGCGTTTTTGCTTGGGCTTTTTGTCTGTCATGCCCCGGCCTTATGGCGCGGGTGCTGAAGCGTCAAGGACGGCCAACGAAATCCCCGCTCACCCGACCTTTGAAACAGCGCGGGAAGAAGGGGTGGCCAAATAGACATAGGGGCACCGCCCGACATCGTCCCGTTGCGTTCATCCAGAGGGCCGCGTGCCGCGCTTGAACTGCCAGAAAGGCGGGGCGTTCCGGCCGATGCAGTGGCTTTGAAACTCATCCGCCGCATAGTCAATCAAAGTGCCGTTGATGGCCTTCAGCAAAGTGGCGGGCGGTGCGTCATAGGGATACACCCCGCGTTGATCCACATGGGCTTGGCATGATCCGTGCCCAGCTTTTCAGCCGCCGCTCGCAGAGGCGATCCCGCGCAAAGCCGCGCGGCGCAAGCGGACCATAGAAATCCACCGTGCCAGAACAGAAGATAATACCGCCAAAGACATGACAGACGCATTGGTCTTAAGCGTGATACGGCTCGCATCGCGGGGGGCCGCATCCACACAGATGGTCATAGCCTGAGCGCGGAACCGATGCGGAGTGCCAGGGTTTGAGAATTGCCCGATGGCATGGGTGAGCGTGCCATCAGGCACGACACAGCGCTCGCCGCCCCGCGCCCAACCCGCACGGATTTGGCCGTGATCAGCGAAACGTAGAAAACAACGAAGAGACCATGAGAGTTTTCATGCATCACTCCTGAACCGTTGTCAGGGGCGGCGCGCGCAAATAATCGTTTTCTATCGTTCTAAGGAAAACCCGTCCCGGGCATGAACCTGAGCCTTCAGTGCGCTGGCACGAGGCCCCGGATCAGGTCCGAGGTGGGTTGACCCTAGTCGCGCAGAAGCTCATTAATCCCGGTCTTGGACCGGGTCTTTTCATCCACCCGCTTCACGATCACTGCGCAGTAAAGGTTGATGTTATTCTTCGTGGGCATCGACCCCGCAACCACGACGGAATAGGGCGGCACCTCACCATAGGTCACAATCCCGGTCTCCCGATCCACGATCTTTGTGGATTTCCCGATGAAGACCCCCATCCCCAGAACAGATCCTTCGCGCACAATGCAGCCTTCCACCACCTCGGACCGCGCGCCGATAAAGCAATTGTCCTCAATGATCGTCGGGCCTGCCTGCATCGGCTCCAACACGCCGCCAATGCCGACACCACCGCTGAGATGCACATTCTTACCGATCTGCGCGCAGGATCCGACCGTGGCCCAAGTATCGACCATCGTGCCCTCATCGACGTAAGCGCCAAGGTTCACGAATGACGGCATCAACACCACACCCGGCGCGATGAACGCGGATTTGCGCACGACGCAGTTGGGCACAGCACGGAACCCCGCCGCCTGCCACTGATTTTCGCCCCAACCCTTGAACTTACTGTCGACCTTGTCCCACCAGCCACCCCCTTGCGGCCCGCCGTCATGAGATTCCATATCTTTGATACGAAAGCCCAGTAGCACGGCCTTTTTGGCCCATTGGTTCACATGCCACTCGCCGCTGTCCAACCGCTCCGCCACGCGCAAGGAGCCACCATCCAGCGCGTTCAGCGTATCTTCAATCGCCTCACGCATCTCTCCCGTGGTGGCAGATGTGATGGTATCGCGCGCGTCCCATGCGGCCTCGATGGCGATTTCAAGCTGTGCGTTGGCCATGACGGTCTCCTGTTCG
>JBCCAJ010000462.1:0-2495 GCA_039814845.1 Pseudomonadota bacterium
CCGAAAATGCCAGTGACGTCGTTGGCCGCGCGTACCCGGAGCGGATCGTGGACCATCTGGAGGCCGCGCGCGAGGCGCGTCAAAAGATCTGGGCCGTGCGCGGGGGCGAGGGATTCCGCCAAGAGGCCGGGGCCATTCAAAACAAGCATGGCAGCCGCAAAAGCGGTATCCCGAACCGGGGTCAGCGACCACGGCGCAAAACCTCGCAGCTTGATTTGCCGTTCGGAGACTGAAGAGAGGATTGAACATGGCCAAGATGCGCAAGAAATCCGATCTGCCGATCAAGATATGCGCCACGTGTGGCAAGCCGTTCACGTGGCGCAAGAAGTGGGCGAAGGTGTGGAATGAGGTGCGCTATTGCTCCGAGCGGTGCAAACGCGCGCGGTCTGGCTAATCGCGTGCTTCATTTGCACCCGTTTTGTCATTGTGTCGCACCCGGATCGCGCTAAATCCTTTGCAACAGAAGACGAATATAAAGGGGGACCCCATGTCTCAGACCGCCACGTCATGCACTGTCAAAGAGCTGATCGCAAGCCATCCAAACGAGGCCGCCGCCATTGGCGCGCCGGGCCGGGATTGGCTGACCTATAAAGGATTGCGCGCGTTGTCGCATGCGGTGGCGTCGTCGTTGCATCGGGCGGGTGTGGGTCGGGGCGACCGGGTTGCGATTGTTCTGCCCAACGGGCCGGAGATGGCTGCGGCCTTTGTGACGGTGGCGCAGGTGGCGGTGACGGCCCCTTTGAACCCCGCTTACCGGCGCGAAGAGTTTGAGTTTTACCTTGAGGATCTGGGCGCCAAGGCGATTTTGCTGATGGCGGGCGATGATGGCCCGGCGGCACAAGCTGCTGCCAAGCTGGGTTTGTCAGTGATTTCGGTTGAGGTGGATGAGGCGACCCCGGCGGGCACCTTCACGCTGAGCGCGACCGGGTCCGGTGCGGCCGATGCCGAGGCCCCTGAGGCGGATGATGTCGCGTTGATCCTGCACACATCGGGCACCACGTCGCGCCCCAAGATCGTGCCGCTTCTGCAATCCAACATCACGGCCTCGGCGGGCCATATCGCGGCCTCTTTGGATCTGACGCCCCAAGACCGCTGCATGAATGTGATGCCGCTCTTTCACATTCACGGGCTGATCGCGGCGGTACTGTCGACGCTGGGCTCTGGCGGGCAGGTCTGGTGTGCGCCCGGCTTTGACGCGCTGCGGTTCTTTGGCTGGCTGAAGGATGCAGACCCCACGTGGTATACGGCCGTGCCGACCATGCATCAGACCATTCTAGCCCGCGCGGGCCGCAACGCCGAGATCATTGAGGGCGCGCGGTTGCGCTTTCTGCGGTCGTCCTCGGCGTCGCTTCCGGGCCCGGTGATGGTGCAGCTGAATGAAACCTTCGGCGCGCCGGTGATCGAAGGCTACGGCATGACAGAAGCGGCGCATCAGATGTGTTCCAACCCGCTGGGCGCGGGCGCACAAAAGCCCGGCGCGGTGGGCGTGCAGGCGGGGCCAGAGGTGCGCATCGCCCATGAGGCCGACCCAGAGCTGCTTGGCGATGATGAGGTTGGCGAAGTGGTGATTTCCGGCCCCAACGTGACGCCGGGCTATGAAAGCAATCCGGACGCGAATGAGAAGAATTTCTTTGAGGCGGACGGCAAACGCTGGTTCCGCACGGGCGATCAGGGCGCGTTTGACGCCGACCGTTATCTGACCCTGACAGGGCGGTTGAAAGAGATCATCAACCGTGGCGGCGAAAAGGTCAGCCCGTTGGAAGTAGATGGCATTCTGTCTGACCACCCGGCGGTGGCGCAGGCGCTGACCTTTGCGCTGCCCCATCCGAAACTGGGCGAAGAGGTCGCGGCGGCCATTGTGCTGCGCGATGGCGAAGAGGCTGGTGAGCGGGATATTCGGGATTTCGCATCGCAACGGCTCGCGGATTTCAAAGTGCCGCGCAAGGTGATCATTCTTGATGAAATCCCCAAGGGCGCAACGGGTAAGCTGCAACGCATTGGTTTGGCTGAAAAGCTCGGCCTCGTGGAAGACGCGTAAGTCATGAAGATTTGCATTTTTGGCGCCGGCGCGATCGGCGGTTATATGGGCGCGAAACTGGCGCAGGTGGGCGCGGATGTGAGCCTCGTGGCGCGCGGTCCTCATCGGGCGGCGATGGAAGCGAATGGGCTGACGCTGATTGAAGAGGGGGGGGCTGTGACTGTGCCGGTGACGGTGTCGGAAGACCCTGCAGCCCTTGGCCCACAGGACTATGTGATTGTCACGCTCAAAGCGCATTCGGTGCCGCCGGTGGTCGAGAAGATGCAGCCCCTGATTGGGCCCAACACGACGATTGTGTCGGGCGTGAACGGCGTGCCGTGGTGGTATTTCCACAAGATCGGCGGGCCGCTTGAAGGCACGCGCCTGGCCACGGTTGATCCGGGCGATGCGCAATGGAACGGCTTTGGCCCGGACCGTGTGCTGGGCTGCGTGGTCTATCCTGCGGCTGAGGTCAAAG
>JBCCAJ010000253.1:0-4740 GCA_039814845.1 Pseudomonadota bacterium
CCCGTATGGTCCGCACATTCGAGCATATCAAGGACCGTTTCGATCCGAATGGCCTTCTCAACCCCGGCAAGATCGTCCGCGCACCGAAAATGGATGATCGCCGCCTGATGCGCTGGCCTGATGCCTATGCGCCGAAGGATCCGCCTACCGTCTTCAACTGGTCCGCCTGGCCCGGCGGCCTAAGCGGCGCGGCGGAGATGTGCAACAACAACGGTGCATGTCGCAAGACCGTGGGTGGGGTGATGTGCCCGTCTTTCCGCGTGACGGGACTGGAACGCGACCTGACCCGGGGC
This sequence comes from Pseudomonadota bacterium, assembly GCA_039814845.1. Taxonomy (GTDB): domain Bacteria; phylum Pseudomonadota; class Alphaproteobacteria; order Rhodobacterales; family Rhodobacteraceae; genus Roseovarius. Next base: position 294 of record JBCCAJ010000253.1, read on the forward strand.
CGGGCGAACGTGCTGCGCCTCGCGCTGACCGGCCAGTTGGGGAAAAACGCCTTTGCCTCCGACGACATGGCGGAGGCGATGTCCCTCTGCGTGGGCTGCAAGGCGTGCAAAAGCGAATGTCCGATGTCCATCGACATGGCCAAAATGAAATCTGAGGTACAGGCCGCGCGCGTCGCCAAACACGGCCTCAAACTGCGCGACAGGGTGATTGCATCGCTGCCAAAAACCGCGCCACTGGCCGCGAAGGCCGCGCCGGTGGCCAACGCCGCGCAAAGCCTTGCCCATTTCGCTGGCTTTTCCAAATCGCGCCAAATGCCGAGGTTCCAGAGACCGTTCAAGGGCAAGGCGGACGGCGATGTCTTGCTTTTTGCCGACACGTTCAACTGCCATTTCGATCCTGAAACCCTGAACGCCGCAACCCGCGTGATCGAACGCACGGGTCGCAGCGTGGGTGTCCTGTCCGTGCCCGGCCGTGCGCTCTGTTGTGGCAAAACCTATCTCTCCGCTGGGCTGCCGGACAAAGCCAAGGCCGAGCTCCGCCGCACCACGGATGCGTTCCGCAACGCCCTCAGCACGGGCAAAATCATTGTAGGGCTGGAGCCGTCCTGCACGCTCATGTTCCGCGATGAAGCCCCGAACCTGATTGAGGATTGGACCGAAGAGGACGGGGCAAAAATCCTGACCTTCGGCGAATACATCGCGCAGAACCCGCCCGAAGGCTTGTCGATGCCCGGCACCAAGGCGCTTGTCCACGGTCACTGCCACCAAAAGGCGATGGGCGTGGCCCAGGCCACGGTGGATGCGATCAACGCCATCGACGGGGCAAAAGCCACGATGATCGATAGTTCCTGCTGCGGCATGGCCGGGCCCTTTGGGTATCAGGCGGAAACCGAAGACGTCTCCCGCCAGATGGCCGAACTCAGCCTCGCACCAACCGTCCGCGCCGCCCCAGATGACACCCTGATCGTCGCCGACGGTTTTTCCTGCCGCTGCCAGATCAAAGATGTCGCCGCGCGCGAGGCCAACTCCTTGGCCGTTATCCTTGACCGGGCCCTGCGCGCATGATGGAGGCCATCACCCAACTGATCGAAAATTTCGACCTCGCAGAAACGGCTATCATCGCGGCAATTTTCCTCTTCGCCGCCATCGTGAAGGGTTTTCTGGGCATCGGCCTGCCCGCCGCGTCCATGGCCTTTCTGACGCTGGTCATGCCGCCCACCGAGGCGATCCCGCTTCTTTGGCTATCGATCCTCGCCACCAATTCCCTGCAGTTTGCGCATGCACCAAACAAACGCGACATCGCGCGCGAATACTGGCTGTTCGCGCTGGCGATCATGGTGTTCATTTTCGCCACCTCCATGTTTATCGCCGACTACCCCACGGCACTGCTGACGGTCGCGATTGGGCTGGCCATGGTGATTTTCTCACTCAATATTCTTCTCGGCATCAAACTCAAAATCGGCCCCGGGCGCGGCTGGCATCTGGGATTTGGGGCGCTCTCTGGCACGCTGGGAGGGATCAGTTCGATCTGGTCACCCACAGTGGCTATGTATCTTGTCGCGCGTGATGTGTCCAAAGAACGCTTCATCGGCGCGACTGGATTCTTGTTCCTCGCCGGTGTCCTCCCTCTTGGCGCAGGTCAGTTGGTCGCCGGCATCCTGACCTTGCCGATTTTCATCAAATCCATCTTCGCGCTTATGGTGGTGCTGGTGGGCTTCCGCATCGGAGAACTGCTCCGCGACCGTGTCAGTCAGGAATTTTTTCGCAAAGCCGTCCTGATCGCCTTCCTGCTCATGGGCCTGCGCCTCATTTACATAGGGCTAACCTGAGCCTTTCTTTTTGCCAAAAATATCCCCGCCGGAGGCATGAACTTTTCAAGCCTTTCCATACAGCATGTCATTCAAGTAGAACCGCTGTATCTTCCCCGATGGCCCCTTCGGCAGCTCTGGCAGGATATGCACGCAATCGGGTGACTTGAACCGACCCACTCGCGCCTCACAGAGCGCACGCAACTCGTCAGCCGTCGCTTTCGACGTCTCATTCAATCGGACCGCCGCCTCAACCCGCTCGCCATATTGCTTGCAAGGCCGGGCAAAGGCAGCCGCCTCCACCACGTCGGCATGCTCATAAAGCGCCTCATCAATTTCGCGCGGGGCGATGTTTTCGCCCCCTTTGATGATCAACTCCTTAAGGCGGCCCGTGACGAAGACATACCCTTCCTCATCCATCCGCCCCAGATCCCCGGTGCGCAGCCAATCCCCGTGAAATGTCGCGCTTGTGGCCTCCGGATTGCGAAGATATTCTTTCATCACGTTGGGCCCGCGGATCTGGATCTCCCCTTCCACCCCGCGCGCGCACTCTACGCCCGTATCATCGGCAATCCGTGCCTCATTGCTGATGGCAATGCCCGCCGATCCGATCTTATGCTTGGTCGCATCAAGCGGGTTCACAAGGCATTGCGCGGCGGTTTCCGTAAGACCTAGCGATTCCACAATCGACAGCCCGAACCGATCCTGAAAGGCGCGCTGCGTTTCAATCGCCAGCGCAGATGAGGCTGATCTCGCGAACCGCAACCGCGCCTTGAGCGCGTCACTGGGTTCCGCCGCGCCGTGCAGCAGATGGCTAATGATTGTGGGCACGACGGAAAACCACGTGATGCCGCCATCCTCGGCCTGCTGCCAGAATTTACTGGCCGAGAATTTGGGCACCATCGCAAGCGACCCGCCGGACACCAGCGCCCCCATCACCGTCACGCACAGCCCGTTGATATGGTAGAATGGCAGAACACCCAATCCGCGATCGGCAGGCGTCAATTCATGGGCCACGCTGACCGTCCAACCGCCCGCCAGAAGGCTGGCTTGCGTGAGCACCACACCCTTGGGTCGACCTGTGGTGCCGGAGGTATACATCAAGAGCGCGTCATCATCCGCGCTCACCTCATGCAATGGCGCGCGCGCGCCTGAGGCCGCATAGAGCGTCAACCCATCCGGCCGCACTTGTTCAAACATCTCCAACAGGTCGTCATGAACAAACGCCACCCGCGCCTCAGAGTGCTCTATCGCATAACCCAGCGCATCGGGCCCTGCCGCCAGGTTGAGCATGGTCACCCGGAACCCGCCATAAAGCGCGGCAAAGAGTGCTTTCACCCCCGCCAGCCCGTTGGGATGCATCACCGCGACGCTCTCCCCTTTGGCAATGCCTCGCGCGGTCAAATCGCCAGCGACATCAGCGCAAAAAGTGCGCAGGTCTTCCCATCTCAGCGTCTCTGAGGTTTCGGGAAACACAAACCCGACACCGCCCGCGTTCGCCCGGACATCGAGCCAATCGCGAACAGAGCCTTTTGGCGGGGTCTTGCGGTCAAACTTCACTGACCTGCCTCGGCCCAGTAATCATCAAAAATCTCTTCAAGCGTCGGCTCGCGCGGTGGGATCTCCCGAACGATTTTGGTGGACTGCAGAAAATGGCGGTAATTCACGTTCTCATTGACAGAATTGCCGCCCCAGGTGCCACAGCCCATCGACAGGGAAAACGGCATGCCATTGGTGAAGGACCCACCCGTCGCGAAGGTATGCGCCTGGTTCACGATCACCCGGCTGGTGGGAATCTTTGTGCCCAGCACCATAGGGCGATCCGTGGTCGTTGTGTGCAGCCCCACGGAATGACCTGCGCCCTGATAGCGCTGGATGATGTCCGTCTTGTCCACTGCCGCAGCAAAATCCGGCGCGCGGTAAAGCGCCAGAACGCGACTCAGTTTCTCACCAGACAGCGGGTGATCGGGGCCAATGCCGTCGGTGGGCACGGCGATGTAATCGGTTCCGTCCGGCACCTCGAGCCCGAGGGCGGCGATCATTTTGCCGGCGTCTTGCGCGATGACGGACCGGTTCAGGTGCCCATCGGGCCAAAGCTTGGCCACGATGCCCGCCTCATCCTCGACGACGGCACCGCCCGCATCAGCCATGGCGGCGACGAAATCATCGTATACCGCGTCAACCACGACCACAGCGTTTTCCGACGAACAGGAGGTGGCATTGTCGAAGCATTTGGACGCGCGAATTTTTTCCGCAGCGTCAGCCAGATTGGCCGTTTCGTCCACGATCACGGTGACATTGCCCGCTCCCACGGCCACCGCAGGCGTGCCCGCCGATTGGGCGCGGTGGACGTTGTTCTGGCTGCCCGTCGCCACGATCATATCGCAGCCTTCCATCAGGGCTTGGGTCTTTTCTTTCGATCCGGGCGGGGGGATCATCATGACCAGTTCTGGGTCCTCCCCGATGCGGGAAAATTCCGCATGAATGAACCCCAACAGCCGCTCTGCACAGGCCACCCCCTTTGGCGAGGGGGCGAGCACAATCGAGTTGCCGCATTTGAGCGCATTGATGATGTTGTTGGCAGGGGTCGCCGCCGGGTTGGTCGACGGAACAATCGCGCCGACCACACCTTTGGCGCG
>JBCCAJ010000099.1:0-8077 GCA_039814845.1 Pseudomonadota bacterium
AGCGGCGCGCCGAGTTTGGCGGCTTGGGCCTCAATGACGTCCTGTGCGGCATCGACTTGAGGGCTGACCACGCAGGGGATACCGCGCTTGATGATCCCGGCTTTTTCGCCTGCGATCTTGGCCACGGTATCGCCCAGGAACCCTTCGTGATCCATGGATACGGGCGTGATCACAGTCAGAGCAGGTTTTGCGATGACATTGGTGGCATCCAAACGCCCGCCAAGGCCGACTTCCAAAAGTGTGTAATCCGCCTCAACCCGCGACATGGCCAGAAGACCCGCGCAGGTGGTGATTTCGAAATAGGTGATCGGCGCGCCATCATTGGCGGCATAGCATTCATCCAGAACTGCCGTCAGATCCGCCTCGGAAATGAGCGACCCAGCGAGGTAGATGCGTTCGTGGAAGCGCGCCAGATGGGGGGAGGTGTAGGCGTGGGCCTTGTGACCCGCGCCCTCCAGCCCCGCGCGCAGCATGGCCAGCGTTGAACCCTTACCATTGGTGCCCGCGATGTGGATCACCGGGGGGAGATTGTTTTGCGGGTTGCCCAGACGATCCAGCAAATGCCACACGCGATCCAGCGTCAGGTCGATGATTTTAGGGTGGAGCGACATCATCCGGTCGAGGATGGCGTCGGACGTTGTTTGCGTCATTTCTCAGCAGGCTCTTCCGCGTCGGCCTCAGGCGTCTGTGACGTCTCAGGCGGCGTTGCCTCTTCGGGGTCGGGCTTGGGCAGATCGCCCATGATCGCGGGTGGCAGGCCCAGCAGCATGCGGGTGATAGTGATCAGCTCTTCGCGCATATGGGTGCGCGGTGTCACGCGGTCGAGCATGCCGTGGTCCAGCAGGTATTCGGCACGCTGGAACCCTTCGGGCAGTTTTTCGCGGATGGTTTGTTCGATCACTCGAGGACCTGCAAAACAGATCAGCGCGTTGGGTTCTGCGATATGGACGTCACCCAGCATGGCATAGGACGCGGTGACGCCACCGGTGGTGGGATGGGTCAGGACGACAATGTAGGGCAGACCGGCTTCTCGCAGCATTTGCACGGCCACTGTGGTGCGCGGCATCTGCATCAGCGACAGGATGCCTTCCTGCATCCGCGCGCCACCAGCTGCGGAAAAGAGCACCAGCGGGCGGTGCAGTTTCACGGCCTCTTCCGCGGCGGCGATGATGGCGTTGCCCACATACATGCCCATGGACCCGCCCATGAACGAAAAATCCTGCGCCGCCGCAATGATCGGGGTGCGGCCGATTTCGCCGCGCGCGACCAGCATCGCCTCGGATTCGCCTGTGCCCTTTTGGGCGGCTTTCATCCGGTCGGGATATCTCTTTTGGTCTTTGAAATGCAGTGGATCGGCGACTGGGGTCGGCACCTCCACCTCCGTGAACACACCGCCATCAAACAGCCGATCAAACCGTTGGCGTGGAGTGATGGCCAGATGGTGCCCGCAATTGGTGCAGACATAGTGATTGTCAGAGAGTTCGCGGTGGAACAGCATCGTCCCGCAGGCGTCGCATTTCACCCATAGATTTTCCGGCACTTCACGACGCGAAAAGATCGAATTGATGCGCGGGCGCACGTAGTTTGTGATCCAGTTCATGCGGGCAAGTGTCCCTTTTGCCTAAACTCTGCTGCACATAATCCGTGGGCAAAGGATATGCAATCAAACCCTTAACGCAAGGCGGCAGCAGAGCCAGGCGCAGAGCGTCATCAAAAGTTCCAGCGGCAAAAGCGTGCTCGCCAGCCCCGGCGTGTCCAGTGACAGCGGAAAGGTGTAAAGCGCGGCGCCGTCAAATTCGCCCTCAGGCGCGGCAAAGAGGATGGCGAAGGTGTTGTTGACGAAATGCAACGCGATGGCCGCGCCCAACGTGCCGCTGCGCGCTGTCAGATCGGCGGCGGCCATGCCAAAGAGGCCCGACCAGACCACCAGCATCCAGGCATTTTCCCCGGCCATATCAAGGCTGTAATGCAGAAGGCCAAAGAGGAATGAGGGAATGCCCATCCAGATCACCGGATGGCGAAATTTGGCCGCGAGCTGGCTTTGCATATACCCGCGAAAGGCCAGTTCCTCTGCGCTGATCTGGATCATCACCAGCGGCAGGGCGAGGGGCAGCAAGATCAGCCACCCACCAAGGTGCAGATGCCCTTCCAGTTGAAACCCTTCGGGCATCGGCATCAGCCAGAAGAACAGGTAAAGCGGCACCAGATACCGCGCGCACACCAAGAAATCCCCCAAAGCCCGATCCCGCCGCCCGATCAGTGTGCGCAACTGGCGACGGTGCAGGGTGCGTAACACCATGCTGAGCGCGACGATCATGAAGGCGAACTGGAACAGCGTGAAAAACACATATGCGCCGCCGGTTTCGTCAAACAGTTGGCGCGATATCTGCGGCCCCAGCATCTGCGGCAGCATGTTTACAAACAGGATCAGAAGCGACAGGTAGATCGCCACGGCAAGGCCCACGCCCAGCAAAAGCCGCACCGGATTTGCCGATTTGCGCGCCGGACGGATCAGGCTGTCATGGGGATCATAGGACATGGAACCTCATAGCTTTGGATTGACCTGTGGCGCAATGCGAATGAAGCTGTCGAGCGGGAGGACATCGCGGAGGGTGTCATGGATGATTATTTTGATTTGGGCGGCTTCAGCTTTCCCGTGACGACCAACAGTGCTGAGGCGCAGACATGGTTTGATCGCGGGCTTTTGTGGACCTTTGGGTTCAACCACAAGGAAGCCGTGGACTGTTTTGAACGCGCGATTGCCGCGGATGAACACTGTGCAATGGCCCATTGGGGGCGGGGCTATGCGGCGGGGCCCAACTACAACATGGAATGGGAACATTTCGACGAACGCGGTCGGGCCAAGGCATTGGCGGTCGGGCATGCAGCATCTCAGGCGGGGTTTGCCCTGGCAGAACAGGTGTCAGACTGGGAAGCGGCCCTGCTGCGCGCCCTGCCCAAACGGTTTCCGCAAGCGGAGCTAACCGATCTTGAGGTGATGGACAGCTGGAACCGCACCTTTGCCGATGCCATGCGCGGGGTGCAGGCAGCGCATCCTGAAAACCTGACTGTCTGTACCATTTTTGTTGAGGCGTTGATGAACCTGACCCCCTGGCAAATGTGGGATTTGCCGAGCGGGCAACCCGCAGAAGGTGCGGCCACGCGAGAGGCGCAGGCGCTGTTGGAAGCCGCGATGCAGACCCATCCGGACGCCTGGGATCATCCCGGGTTGTTGCATCTTTATGTCCATTTGATGGAAATGTCGCCCACACCTGAGGCCGCGCTGAAGGCCGGGGACAGGCTGCGCCGGATGATGCCCGATGCAGGCCACATGATCCATATGCCCACCCATATCGACGTGCTCTGCGGGCATTACCAGAATGTGGTCGATTGGAACGAGGCGGCGGTGACTGCGGATCTGAAATACTACGACCTGCATGGCGCGATGAATGTCTACTCCGGCTACCGACTGCACAATTACCATTTCATCATCTATGGTGCGATGTTTCTGGGCCAGATCGAACCCGCGTTGCGTGCGGTCCGGGGCGCGTGGGAAACCTGCTCCGAAGAGGTGTTGCGCATCGAGAGCCCGCCGATGGCGGATTACTATGAAAGCTATCTCAGCTTTGAGCCGCATGTGCTGGTGCGCTTCGGGCGCTGGCGGGAGGCGACAGAGTTCCCCTTGCCAGAGGATCAGGAGCTTTACACCACGCTGACGGCGCATGTGCATTACGCCCGCGCGATTGGCCACGCGGCTTTGGGTGAGGTGGAAAAGGCTCTGAAAGAAGAAGCCGCTTACCTTGCCGCCATGAAACGCGTGCCGGACTCGCGGCTGGTCCACAACAACACGGTGATCGACCTGCTGGCGGTAGGGGCCGAAATGGTGCGTGGGGAAATCCTGTATCGGCAGGGCGATTATGACGCGGCCTTTGCCGCGCTGCGCCGGTCGGTCGCGCTGGATGACGGGCTTTTATACGATGAGCCCTGGGGCTGGATGCAACCCGCCCGCCACGCGCTGGGCGCGCTCTTGTTTGAGCAAGGGCATCTGGAAGAGGCCGAAGCAGTCTACCGCGAGGATTTGGGTCTTGGTGGGTCGCTGTCGCGAGCGAGCATTCACCCTGACAATATCTGGGCGCTGAAGGGCTTGCATGATTGCCTGAAGGCGCGCGGCGAGACCGTGGAGATCGTGCAAATCCGTCAGCGGCTTGATCTGGCGCAGGCGAGGGCGGACCGGGCGGTGGCGGCGTCGTGTTTTTGTGCGCAGGCGGCGATGGCGTAGCGCGCGCCAAAGGTTTCATGCCTCCGGCGGAGGTATTTCTGACAAGAAAGAAGCGTGGGTTTTGGCTTCTTTCTTGTTAAAAATACCTAAAACCCGCCCTAGAGGCAGGCGCTGGCTTCAGTTTGGTTCCGGCCAATGGACGCTGGGGAGCCCGGGGTCATAGGGGAAAGGATCGTAGGTGACTTTCAACCCTTCCGCGCGCCAGGCGCGGAAATCCGGATCAGTGAGGTGTTGGCTGACGTAGGCGCGGGCGGCGTTGCTGACGGGCAGGTCATAGCCTGCGACCCTTGCGGCCACCGGGGCATAAAAGACATCGGCGAGGCTGTACTGCCCAAAGAGCCACGGGCCATCCGCGCCGTGGCGGGATTTGGCGAGGGACCAGAGTTCTTCGATCCGAGCGAGATCGGCCAGCAGCGCGTCTGAGGGCTCAAAACCTTTTATCTGGTGGGAGAGTTGCATTGGGCAATCGCCGCGCAGGTCTGTGAAGCCGGAATGCATTTCCGCCACGATCCAGCGGGCCAGTGCGCGGGCAGCAGGGTCGGCAGGCCAAAGCCCGGCATCCGGGTGGCGTTCGGCCAAGGTTTCGGCCATGGCAAGGCTGTCGCCGATCACGGTACCCTGTTCGTCGCGCATCACGGGGACAAGGCGGGCAGGAGCGAGGTGGGCGATATCTGCGGCCATCGTACCAGCATAAAGCCCCACCAGATGCACGCGCACGGGCAGGTTGAATTTCTGAAACATCAGCCAGCCGCGCAGGGACCAGCTGGAGAAGGTGCGATCACCGATATAAAGGTCATAGGTCATGGGCCACAGCCTAGCGTGGCTGCGCCCGTCCGGAATAACGATGATTTGTGACGGGGCACATCACGGACAGTGATTGATCCGGACTGCCTGCCAGCCCTTTTTTCCCAGCATCAGTTCCGTGACGGAGAGGTTGTCGATCTTCTGGGCGAAGGCGTCATAGGCAGAGATGCGCTGGGCCTGCTGCACTTGGGTCAGGATCGCGCCCATATGGGCGACGGCGATGATATCCACGCCGGGGTGGGCGATCATCGCGCGATTGATGCCGCGGTCGACGCGGGCAGTGACGTCATCCCATGTGTCGCCGCCGGGCGCACGCACGAGGCCCGGTTCATCCCAGAAGGCGCGCAGGCGTTCCTGATCTTCAATGGTGTCGAAATTCTGCATTTCCCAAACGCCGAAGTGAATTTCCCGCAGGTCGGGATCATGGGGCAGGCGGGTGCGCGGGCCCTGGATGGCATCTGCGGTGGCCACGGCGCGGATGAGGTCTGAGGACACGACCACGGCCTCGCGCGGCAGAAACGCCTCCAGCCGGGCAATCCGGGCCGTGTCGCTGAGATCGGCCGGGATATCGGACCATCCGACCATGGCCTTGGCGTGCGTCGGCCCATGGCGGACCCAGAAGACGCGGCTCATGGAAGGGTGCCTTTCAACACGTGCGGCAACCCCGCGGTGACATTCACCACCAGATCGGCCTTGGCGGCGAGTTTTTGGTTGAGGCGGCCCTGTTCGATCTGAAAGCGGCGGGCGAGCGCGTTGTCTGGTACCACGGACTGGCCGACCTCATTGGAGACGATCACAATGGGCGCGGCGCTGAGCGCAAGACCAGCCATCAAGCCGGCCTCTGCCTCAGTCAGATCGTTTTCCGCCAGAAGGTGATTTGACAGCCACATCGTGGCGCAATCCATCAACACGGCGTGATCGCCGCTGATCCCGGCGAGGGTTCGCCCAACCTCCAGTGGTTCCTCGATCAAGCGCCAACCTTGGCCGCGCAGATCCTGATGGCGGGCGATTTTGTTTTTCATTTCAGTGTCAAAGGCCTGAGCTGTGGCGAAGTAAACCCGCGCGCGGCCTGTGCCCGTCACGAGGTTTTCGGCAAAGGCGGACTTGCCCGAGGCGGCGCCGCCTAGCACGAGAGAGAGGGGTGGCAACAATTTAACACCTTTTTAATGATCCGATGTGCTATAAGGTCCGTACCACTATCCACACGCGCCAAAAAGAGTGGACCGAAGCGTCTACTCCCCACAGGGGGATGATCATGCCGTTGGACAGTGATCAATCTATGAACATGTCTCGCATCGCCATGAAGGCGGAGCTGCTGGATGCTGAAACAGAACAACGACTGGCCTATGCCTGGCGGGACCAACGTGATGAACAGGCTTTGCACCGCCTGATCACCGCGTATATGCGGCTCGCCATATCGATGGCCGCAAAATACAAGCGCTACGGCGCGTCGATGAATGACCTCATTCAGGAAGCCGGCCTTGGCCTTATGAAGGCCGCTGACAAATTTGACCCCGACCGTGGCGTTCGGTTTTCGACATACGCGGTTTGGTGGATCAAGGCGTCCATCCAGGACTATGTTATGCGCAACTGGTCGATGGTGCGCACCGGGTCCACCTCTTCGCAGAAGTCGCTGTTTTTCAACATGCGCCGGGTTCAGGCGCGGATTGAACGAGAAGCGATGTCGCAAGGTGAGGAACTGGATGGGCACCAGCTGCGGGAGATGATTGCCCAGGAAGTGGGTGTCCCTCTGCGCGACGTGGAGATGATGGAAGGCCGGTTGTCGGGGTCTGATTTTTCGCTGAACGCGACGCAATCCGTTGAAGATGAAGGCCGTGAGTGGATCGACACCATAGAGGATGACGGCCCACGTGGTGATGAGCTGGTGGAAGAGGATCACGACCTGGGCGCGCTGCGCGGATGGTTGGGTGATGCGATGTCCAAGCTGAATGACCGGGAGCGGTTTATTGTCCGTGAACGCAAGCTGCGGGATGAACCGCGCACGTTGGAGAGCTTGGGTAATGAGCTGAGCTTGTCCAAGGAGCGCGTGCGTCAATTGGAGGCCGCGGCGTTCCAGAAGATGCGCAAGCATTTGGAGCGGCATGGGTCAGAGGTGCATAACTTGCTGGCGTAACGGTCGGCCTCTTTCGCAAAGAGCACAAAGCCCTGCGTATTTTGCGCGGGGCTTTTTCGTTTCTACCGGCGCGGACTCAAGGCGCTTGCGCCGCCGCGCCTTCGCCTGGCCCCACGTCACACCTTTGGTGGGCCAACTATAAGTGGCGCGCCTTTGGCGCGACGGGCTGGCGAATTGGCAACTGCAGGCCATCGCGCGATTGGAGTCCGAGAACTTGACAATAAAGCGCTGCTGTTCAGAGGTTTGGATCGCCAGACCGGGGCCAGGCGAAGGCGCTTTGTTGGACGAATTTGGCAGTCTTGTGCCGGGTCCCTGCCAAGTCTAAGTTCTCAGGAGAAAAAAGCCGGAGTGCGCCCATGCTGGCCTCCAAGAAGATACTCTTGATCATTGGTGGCGGGATCGCGGCCTACAAGGCTCTGGATTTGATCCGGCGGCTGAAAGAACGCGGTGCCTCTGTGACCCCGGTACTGACGCGGGCGGGGGCGGAGTTTGTGACCCCGCTTTCGGTGTCGGCATTGGCGGGCACCAAGGTATTTCAGGATCTGTTTGATCTGACCGATGAGGCAGAGATGGGGCATATTGAGCTGTCACGCTCTGCTGATCTGATCGTGGTGGCCCCGGCGACTGCGGATTTGATGGCCAAGATGGCGGGGGGACAGGCGAATGATCTGGCCTCTACGGTGCTTTTGGCGACGGACACGCCGGTGTTGATCGCGCCGGCGATGAATGTGCGGATGTGGGAACACGCGGCGACGCAGCGCAATATTGAAGTGTTGAAGGGCGATGGGATCGGCTTTGTTGGCCCCAATGAGGGCGATATGGCCTGCGGCGAATACGGGCCCGGGCGCATGGCGGAACCA
>JBCCAJ010000360.1:0-3643 GCA_039814845.1 Pseudomonadota bacterium
GTCGATGTAAGACGCCTGCCCGTTGCCGTTTTGCGCCAAGGCCTGCATCGTCGCATCATCCAGATTGCCACGACCGAAACCCATGACAGACAGATACGTGCCGCTGTCGCGCTTGTCGGCGATGAAGTCCTTCAGCGCCTCAGGGTCGCTGAGCCCCACATTGAAATCGCCATCGGTGGCTAGGATCACACGGGTCACTTCGCCCTCCTCCGCCATCGCTTCGGCCACCGCGTAAGCCTGCCGCAACCCGGCTTGGCCTGCGGTCGATCCACCGGCCTGCAAATTGTCCATCGCCGCCAAAATCGCGGCGCGGTCGGTGGCGGGCGTTGCCTCAAGCACCTGCCCCGCACTGCCCGCATAGGTGACGATGGCCACCTGATCCTGCTCCGTCAGTTCTGGCAGCATCAGCGCGAGGCTCTGCTTCAGCAAGGGCAGCTTATCCGACGAATTCATCGACCCGGACGTGTCGATCAGGAACACGAGGTTCAGCGGCGGGCGATCCTCTATCGCGGGCTCTTGCCCCTGAATGGCAATGTGCAGGATCTGCGTGTCCGGGTTCCACGGCGTATCAGCCACCGTCACGGTCGGACGAAACGGTGCATCCGTTTCGGGCTGGGGATAGGCATAGGGGAAATAGTTCACCATCTCCTCAATCCGCACCGCACCCGCCGGGGGCAGTTGGCCGTTGGTCAGCGAGGACCGGATGACTGAATAGGACGCGGTATCGACATCAATGGAGAAGGTGGAGACGGGTTCCTCCAGTGTCACCTTCAGCGGATTTTGATCGGCATCTGGGAAAGCCTCGGTGTTGCTTTCAGGTTGGATGATGATGCCCGGTTCCGGAAGGGCCATGCGGGAATAGGCATCCCCTTGCGCAGAAATCGCGGGCGCGCCCTGCACCATGGGTTCGGCCATCAGAACAGGCGCTTCTTCCACAGCCAATTCTGCATCATTGGCAACGAAGTCTTCTGTCCGCTCGCGTTTGGCGGGGGCAGGTGCGGTTTCCTGCGAGGTATAGCCCACTTCAAACACCTCGGGCGCCTGGCTCCAATCGGGGATCACGGCGACCAAACCAAGGGCCACAAAAGCAGTACTGGCCGTCAGGGCCCCGCGGGTTGTCATTGCATTCAACATGTTTCGAACTCCTCTGATAAAGCCCGTTTTCGGGCGATCAGAGGTAAGACGGGTGCCATCCGCCGATCCTTGGAGGTTTTCGAAATTTTTTTGTGCGATAGTCAAATTCGCCGCCTTTCGCGCCGTATCGGGCGCGGGCGTCGCGGTGTTCATTGCGTTTTTCAGGTCGTCAAACTCGTCGTTCATACCTGATCCTCTCTCTCGCGCAGGGCGCGCAGATGTTTCTTGGCCTCACTGACCCGCCAGCTGATGGTGCCCTCAGACACGCCAAGGATTTCGGCCGCATCCGCGTGGGTCACGTCGTCCAGCACCAAGGCCAGTGTGTCGCGCAGATCTTCCGGTAAGGCCCGCATCGCTTGGGTTAACCAATCGACCGCCTCCGCAGTTTCCGTGTCAGTGGCGCGGCGGTTCACCTCCCAATCGCCCCAGCCCTGCGCGTTCTTGGCACGGGTCGTGGCGCGGCGGCGGTGATCATGGGCGGCATTGACGACCACGCGCCAAAGCCATGTGGTGAGACGCGCCTCCCCCCGAAAGCCCTGCAGCTTGGCGGGCAAGGCGGCGCAGACATCCTGCGTCAAATCCTCGGCCTCAGCCCGGTCACCCGTCAGGCGAAAGGCCAGACGAAAGATGCCGTCATACTGCCGTTCCAGCAGCAGGGCAAAGGCCGCCCCATCGCCACCAGCCGCCGCGCGGGCGAGGCTTTCATTGGAAGGTTCCATGCGCATCACGGTGATAGGACGCGCGCCAATGGTCAATCCTTGGTAGGATCGTGAAATTTTTTTCAAAAGCGTAGGGTGGGCCTTACCCCCACCGCTCTTACACCGACATGCAGATGTATTTCATCTCAAGGAACTCATCGAGCCCATGATGGCTGCCCTCGCGGCCCAACCCCGATTGCTTCACCCCACCAAACGGTGCAACCTCGGTCGAGATAATGCCGGTGTTCACACCCACGATCCCGTATTCCAGCGCCTCAGCCACCTTGTAAACGCGGCTAAGATCGTTGGCGTAGAAATAGCTGGCCAGACCAAAGATCGTGTCATTGGCCATCTCGATCACCGCGTCTTCGTCTTCGAATTTGAAGAGTGGGGCGAGCGGCCCGAAGGTTTCATCATGGCTCACCATCATGTCCTGCGTCACATCCGTCAGGATCGTTGGCGGCAGGAAATGCCCCACGCCTTCCACCGGCCCTACACCGCCCATCATCACCTTGGCCCCCTTAGAGGTCGCATCCGTGACATGTTCCTGCACCTTGTCGATCGCAGCGGAATTGATCAGCGGGCCGAGTGTTGTGCCTTCTTCCAGACCATCGCCCATTTTCAGGTCCGACACGGCCTTCTGCAATTTGTCGGCGAATTCATCATAAACCCCGGCCTGCACGTAAATGCGGTTGGCACACACACATGTTTGGCCATTGTTGCGGAATTTGCACATGATGGCACCGTCCACGGCAGCGTCGATATCGGCGTCATCAAACACGATGAAGGGTGCGTTGCCGCCCAGTTCCATCGCGCATTTCAAAACTTGATCGGCGGCCTGACCCAGAAGGATACGCCCCACTTGGGTGGACCCCGTAAAGGTCAGTTTGCGCACGGCGGGGTTTTCACAAAACTCCTTGCCGACCTCTGACTCTGCGGTCGACGTGACAATGTTCAAAACACCCTTTGGAATGCCCGCCCGCTCGGCCAACACACCCAGAACCGTTGCCGACAAAGGTGTCTCCCCCGCCGGTTTGCCCACGAAAGTGCATCCTGCGGCCAGCGCAGGCGCGGCCTTGCGCGTGATCATGGCATTTGGGAAATTCCACGGCGTGATTGACGCCACAACACCAATCGGCTGCTTGATCACGGTGATGCGTTTGTCGCGCTGATGGCCAGGGATTGTTTCACCGTAGATGCGCTTGGCCTCTTCGGCGAAGAATTCGATGAACGACGCGCCATAGGTAATCTCACCCTTGGCCTCGGCCAGCGGTTTGCCCTGTTCGGCGGTCAGGATCGTGGCCAGATCATCGGCATGTTCCAGCATCAACTCATACCACTTGCGCAGTACGGTCGCGCGTTCCTTGCCGGTCCAGGCCGCCCAGTCCTTTTGTGCCGCCTCCGCTGCTGCAATGGCACCCGCCACCTGCGCCCGGCTCAGATCGGCGACATTGGCAATCACGTCACCGCGCGCGGGGTTTGTCACCTCGAACGTGCCCTGATCACCATCTGTCAGCGCCCCGTTCACATACGCCGCCTCCACCAGAAGCGAGGGGTCTTTGAGTAGAGATTTCAGATCAGTTGTGGAATCAAGCATGGCATCCTCCCGGGAAAAAGCTGAGCATGGCAAATCACTTCAATACGCGATTGTCTAGGGTCCGCGCCGCATCCCCTGTTTCATCTTTCCGAAAAATACGCACATCCCGCCGGTCAATCCGGAGCCAGCATATACCCTTCGCCGCGCACCGTCTGCAAATAGCGCGGCTGTTTCGGGTCGGCCTCGATCTTGCGGCGGAGCCTTGTGATTTGCA
>JBCCAJ010000366.1:0-3577 GCA_039814845.1 Pseudomonadota bacterium
CCATTCTACAGAACGGCCCTTGGTGCGTTCGATATAGGTTTCAAAGGAGTTGCGGGGATCAAGGCGGATGACGCCGCCATCGTTAACCACGTCCTTGGTTGGCGCCCCGGCCCATTTGACTTGCGTTTCAGCTAGGTTGCGCAAAAAGGCCAATTTGATCGCGCCTTCGGGGCCGAAAGACAAGATCATGGCGCCGCCGGTTTTGCCCAGTTTTGCGTTGGGCAAATGCGCCTGTAGGCTGTCGGTGGTAAAGGGGGTGTCGTCTTGTGCTGGGACTAAAGAAAAGACCGAATGCAGCGCGGATTTGGAGGGGGCATCACCGAAAGCATTGACATCATTACCGACCATGATGGCGATGCCGTCACAGGGAAACAAACCCATCAGATCGGTCTGCGCCCGCTGCCAGTATGTTTCAATCGCCAGAGAACTGTCATCCACGGCGAGGAATTTATTGGCGATGTCTGTGCAGGCGCGCTTGGCGGTTTGCCGCTGCGCATCAACGGCGTGTTGAATCCGCATTGATATCAGCTTCCCCGCCAATTCAGCCGCCAAAAGCATGCTGGGGTCGACCGGCTTGGCCTCTTGATTGTGGCAGGCAAAGAGACCCCATAGCTTGTCATCCACCACAACAGAGACAGAAAACGTGCCGCCAACATCCATGTTTTTCAGGTACTGACGGTGCACCACATCAAGGCCACGCAGGGCGGCGATGGACATATCAAGCGGGTCTTTCCCTTCGCCACCCAGTACTGGGATGTCCTCGGCGTGAATGTCATGCAGCGCGCGGAAGGGGGTTTTGATATAGAGTTGGCGTGCAATCTTTGGGATGTCGGATTCCGGGAACCGCATCCCCAGATAGCTGGGTATTTTCGGTCGGCGAAATTCGGCGACCACCTCCCCGCTGTTGTCGGGCAGGAAACGGTAGAACTTCACCCGGTCATAGCCGTTCAACGCCCGCATCCGTTCGGTGGCGGCCTCCAGAAAGCTGGTCAGATCATGTTCATCGATCGTCATCGTCAGGAACGCGCGGGCCTGTTCGAACAATTGAATGCGGTCTGGCGCCGGACGTAATTCCGGAATGAATTCGAGGATCGCCAGGTCATTTCGAACATGGACCGTGATTTGCAGTTCAACCTGGCCAAAGCGACGGGAGGTCAGAACCTCTCTTTGGGTCTTGATCGTAGGGTGGCCCAGGCGGTTGCGCAGCTCATGCAGTTCTGACTGCTTCAGCACCAAATCAGGGTTTTGACCGATCAGCGTCTGGGCTTCTACACCCAGAACGTCCTTGGTGTTCGCACTGGCGCGCAGCACTGCCTGCAAGTCAAGACCACAGGCAAGCAGCGCGCCGAAACTCTGAATCGTTTCGGGCACGTGAACAAGAGCGGATGAACAGTTTTCAACCGCAACGCGAAGATCGTCGTCTGTATAAGACGTTTTGTCAGTCACACCGGACACTCGCACTGGATGGGTTTGCTTAGTTTACATTCTAGCTGTAAACTCAACTAAACGCTAACGGGAAGTGAGCGCCACATGAATACCATGGCAGGTTTTGAGACGGTTCGATCCTTCTTGGCGACCAAAACCGGGGCAGAGCATCAAGCGCTGCATGACCACCCGTTGTTTTCCAAATTGGTGTCTGAGGCCCTGGCAGCGGAAGAGTACAGCGCCTGTATGGAGGCGCAGCTGCGTGCGTTTCGGGCGATTGAGGCCGCGCGTGAGGGGTTGAATGCCCATGCGGGGTTCACTCTAGCACCCCAGATCGCGGCCTTGTCCGAGGACTTGCAGCATCCCGACCCCTCTGATGACGCGCTGGATCTTCGAACAGCCGATGAGGTTCTGGGCGCGCTTTACGTGGCCCATGGATCGCAGTTCGGCCGGGCGGTGATCCGGCGCGCGGTGCAGGCCAATTTGCCGGGTGAACCCCGGGCCTATTTCGATCTGCCGACAGACGCGGCCGGGTGGCGGGCGTTTTTGCAAGCGATGGAGGCCACGGATCCGGGCCAATCGGGCGCTGTTTTGCGCGGCGCGACGCTCGCCTTTGAGTTGATGCATGTTGAGGCCGACGCGGCCTGGGATCGTATGCGAGCGGCGCTTCTGACCTGACGGACGGTCGGACCGTTAGACACCGATCCGTTCGGGTGGATTGTCGAGCAGTGCGCGCAAGGTCGCCATGGCACTATCAAACCGATCAAACGGCAGTTGCGCGTTGATGGCGATGCGCACAGCGTGGGGTGCGTGGGCGTTGCGGCAGGTGAAGTCCTCGGCTGAGCGCAGCTTGATACCGCGATCTGCCGCCGCTTGACAGAAGGACCCGGCGCGCCAACCCTGAGGCAGACGCAGCCATGCGATAGGCACGTCTTCCATCCATCTCAACTCATGTGCGCCCAGATGATTGACCATGCATTTCACATGTTTGGCCACATCTTCGCGGACCCGTTCTGCCATCCGCTTGGTGCGCGGATCGCGCAGAAGCAACGTGGCCAGATCGCCCAAGGGCGCGGCCAGCCCGAAAAACCCGTTTTCAGCTGCCATGCGCAGGCTTGTGCCCTTGCTTTGGGGGGCAATGGCATAGCCGATGCGCAAGGACGGCGTGAGGGTTTTGGAGATGGAAGAGATGTACCACCCATGATGTGGTGCAATCTGCCGGTATGACGGCGCGCGGAAGGGGCCCATGCGATAACAGTCATCTTCAATGATCTGGAAATCATAGCGTTCGGCCAGGGCCGCAATCTGAAGCCTGCGCGCTTCCGGCGTAAAGATGGCAGTGGGATTGTGAACCTCGCAACTTGTGCACAACGCCTGCGCTTCGTGCAGTCGCGCCAGTTCTTCGAGTGCCTCGGGGATGATGCCGTTTTCATCCATCGGGACGGGGATCACCTCCGCCCGCAACAATTCGGCGGCGCGGCGAAAACCGGGATAGGCCAACTCCTCCACCAGCACGACGGGTTTTGATCCGGTCAGGATGGATTGCATGGCCAGTGAGATGCCGTTTTGCCCGCCATGGCACAGCACGATGTCTTCTTCCTTAAGTGCACCAATGGGGGACCCTGCGAGCCATCCAACCACCGCTTCCCGCGCAGGGCGGAAGCTTTCGCGGCTGGGGTAATGCATCAACCCTGACGTGGGCTCGCGCGCAACCGTCATCATCAATTCGCGGATCAGTTCGGCCTGCCCCATGTTCGGCAGCGCAGGGGAGAGGAATTTGGCGTCTCCGCTGATGCCACCTGTGCCGTGGGGCACGCTGTCGTCAAAAATAGGATCATGGATGGAAGAGATGCGCGACTGTGCGACGAACGTGCCCCGGCCCACGGTCGCCTCACACAGGCCGGTATCGGTGAGCATTGTGTAGGCGCGCGCGACTGTGCCGGGTGTGATCGACAGCTTCCAAGCCAGGTCGCGCACCGGCGGCAGGCGGGAACCGGCAGGCAGCGCACCTGCGCGAATGCCATCTTTGAGGGCATCTGCCAGCGCTTTGTATTTGGGTCCGGGATGGTCAGAGAGCGTCGGCTGCCATTTTGTATCCATTACAATGTAATCCTAGATTGACACATTCCAGTATTGTATCACGCAATTACTA
>JBCCAJ010000188.1:0-5786 GCA_039814845.1 Pseudomonadota bacterium
CCGAGGACACGCGCGAGGAGATCCTGACCCTCTTCCCCGAGCTGCGGGCGGACGCGGGTGGTTACTCTGAGCATGTGCGCCCGTCACTGAAGGTGCGCGAGGCCAAGGTGCTGGCGGAAAACCCGGAGCTTTTGAAGCAATAAGGCGTTGTCGCAAAAAAAGACCCCGGCACAAAGGCCGGGGTGCGAAAGTTGGTGCACTGTCAGGTCACAGGCACCGGCGGTAATTCTGTTCAGTTGGCGCGTTCGCCCATTTCCGCGCGGATCTGCTGGCGGAAGAAATCGATGGGCACGCGTTTTCCGTCTTTTTTGAAGCACCAGTAGGTCCAGCCGTTGCAGCTGGGCGCGCCTTCGAGGGCGGCGCCGACTTGGTGGATTGAGCCAGTCACGTCATGGCCCGCAAGCGTCCCATCGGCGCGCACTTTGGCCTTGTGACGGTCATTGATGGAGTAAAGCTCTTCCCCCGGGCGGAGCATGCCGCGTTCGATCAACTGACCGAAGGGTACACGGGGGGCAGCGCGTTTGGAGGCGGTGACCTCAAGCGCAGCGCTGTCGAATTTTCGAACTTTCTTAAGGCGTTTTTCGGCGACGGTGCGGTATGCCTCTTCCCGTTCGATCCCGATGTAGTCGCGGCCCAGCATTTTGGCCACGGCACCAGTCGTGCCAGTGCCGAAGAAGGGGTCGAGCACCACATCGCCCGGCTTTGACGTGCCCAGAATGATCCGGTGCAGCAGGCTTTCGGGTTTTTGGGTGGGATGCGCTTTGTCGCCGTTTTCATCCTTGAGCCGTTCATGGCCGGTGCACAGCGGCAGAACCCAGTCAGAGCGCATTTGGATGCCTTCGTTCAGGGCCTTCAACGCCTCATAATTGAAGGTGTACTTCGCGCCTTCTTCTTTGCTCGCCCAGATCATTGTCTCATGGGCATTGGTCAGGCGTTTGCCACGAAAATTGGGCATCGGGTTCGATTTGCGCCAGACCACATCGTTGAGGATCCAGTAGCCTTCGTTCTGAAGGGCGGCACCCACGCGGAAGATGTTGTGATAAGACCCGATCACCCAAATCGCGCCATTGGGCTTCAACAGACGCCGGGCGGCGGCCAGCCATTGCTGGGTAAAGCGGTCATAGGCCTCGAACGATGCGAACTGATCCCATGCGTCATCAACCGCGTCGACCTGGCTGTTATCGGGGCGATGCAGATCGCCGCGCAGTTGCAGGTTGTAGGGTGGATCCGCGAAAATCAGGTCCACGGATTTTTCTGGCAAAGACTGCATCACTTCGATGCAATCGCCATCCAAAATCTGGTTGAGCGGCAGCGTTTTCACGCCCCCTGCTTTGGTCTTGGTCATCAATTCTGCCTCTGTCCCTGGGGCTGGTGCCCCGGCGCTTGGTGCGCTCTTGGAAGTTGAGCCAAGCATGAGTCAAAGCTGATTCGCCGTCAAATTCTTTTTTGAATCAGCGACTTACAAATTTTTCTTGATACAAGATATTGTGGACGGGCTTAAAAGAACGTCTATGGTGTGGGGTCACGCCCAGATTTGCCAGCGCATCCATGTGCTTTTTCGATCCATATCCGGCGTTGGTGTCCCAGCCGTAGCCGGGGAACTGTTGCGCCAAATCCATCATGATGCGATCGCGCCTAATTTTCGCCACAATTGACGCCGCCGCGATGGAGGCAGAACGGGCGTCTCCCTTGATGATGGCCTTGGCCGGAAGGGTCAGGCCTTGCGGGATCATGTTGCCGTCGATCAGAGCGTAATCGGGCGGTGTGGGCAGGCCGTCAATCGCCCGGATCATGGCCAGATGGGCGGCGCGGAGGATGTTGATGTCATCAATCTCTTCCACGGTGGCATGGGCGACAGAGACCTTAGCCACCTTCATGATCTGACCATACAGTACTTCGCGCTTTCGGGCGGTCAATTTTTTGGAATCGTTGAGGCCTTCAGGAATCTTGTCAGGATCAAGGATCACGGCCGCCGCCGTCACCGGCCCAGCGAGCGGCCCCCGGCCCACCTCATCAATGCCTGCAACCCGGGCAAAGCCGCTGGCGCGCGCATCAATCTCTAGGGAAAAATCGGGTCCGTCCATGACGGCGTCAAAGCACGAACGGACCCGAAAGGCAAAAAGGAAGGGACGTGCCCCTCCTTTTTGACTGCTCGAAGGGTGGTCTTTGATCACCGACGATGCGGGGCCGTGTACCAGTTGTGCCGGTGTCCGTAGTTATGCCCATGACGGTTGTTATAGTGGTGGCGGTAGTAGTGTTTGCGATAGGCTTTGCGTTGGTGGTGTTTGTAATACGGATTGTAGGCTGGCCGCTGGTGATAGCGAGATACCTGACGGCGGTCCTTGCGGTTTTCAGAGATGGCTGCGCCGATGATGGCCAATGCGGCGACGCCTGCAATGATCTTCGCGGTGTCATTGTCGGCTTTGGCCGGGGTGGCGGATAGGCCTGCAAAT
The DNA here is from genome assembly GCA_039814845.1 of Pseudomonadota bacterium. Lineage (GTDB taxonomy): Bacteria > Pseudomonadota > Alphaproteobacteria > Rhodobacterales > Rhodobacteraceae > Roseovarius. The sequence goes on from JBCCAJ010000188.1 coordinate 2,454, forward strand.
GCGATGGCAATGGCGGCCATGGAGGTTGTAAGACCTTTGAACAACATGATCGTGTCCTTTCGGGTTGAGCACGGGTTGGTATCGGGGGCCGTGCTGGAAATGAAAGACAGGCAGCCTGTCATGCGAAAGTATCTTCTGGCAAACCTATCGGGTGGTCGTGGTGAAAGAGGTGGGGCATCCTTAGATGACAGGCAATAACGCCTCACTGTTATCTGATAACAGGTGTTCATGGGTGTTTTGGCGTGAGTGGGATATTGAATAGCGCGGCGGGTCAGAGCATCTTGGTGCCATGAAACGGATTTTCCCCATACTTGCAGTTGCAGCGGCATTCATGATCATGGCCAATGTGGCCCATGCCGCCTGCACGGTTGAATACAAGGCCAAGCGCGATAATCCGCTGACCCTGTTCCATAATGTGACAACAGTACCGGGTCCGTGCGATCGTGGTACGGTGCAACGCCAATTGCGCGCGCAGTTGGCGCAGCAAGGGCTGACTTTGTTGAAGGTCTTGTCGGTGAGTGGGTGAGTGAAGACGAAAGGGGGCGGGCGTCATGATTGAAGGCAGCGCCGCAGATGCCCGGAAATCCGGAAGCCGAGTGGTGATCCTCGGCGTGGTCGGGATCGTGTCGATCCTGGCGATCACGGCCATCTTTCTGTTTCTCAAACTGCCCGATGCGAATGCGTTCAACATGCGGGTGGAGCGGATTTTTGTTGAAAACGATGCGCTGACCTCGGACGCGGAGATCAAGCTGCTGGAGATTCTCGCGCTGTCCGGTACGGCGTTTTCCGAGACATTGGTCAGCTACCGGATCGCGATTTTCGTACTGCTTGTCTTTGCCACGGCCTTGCTGATTGCTTCGCTCGTGTTTCTGACCATGCTGGTCGTCCTGAACCGCCGCATGGCACAGATTGAGAGGTCGGGCATTCAGGTTAGCTCGCTGTTGATCAGCCGGGATGAGAAGACCGTCTACCTCAATGATATGGGTTTCAAACTGACCGATGCCGCCATGGAAACGCTGGCTGTTCTGGCCGAAGCGCGGATGGATGATGAGGTGCTGACAGGCGCTGAGATTGAAGCGGTGATTTCGGGCCGGTCCAAGGAAAACTGTGAAGAGGCCGCAGGTGCTACGCGTATCAAGCGGTTGCGGGATACTTTGGGAAACCAGATGATATCCGAACTGTTGGTCAAGAATATCGCGCGGCGGGGTTACATGCTGGCCATCGACAAGGATGTGATCCGGGTGCTGTAAACGAAGTCTTTCAAAGACTTCGATCGCATTCTTTTAAAGAATGCGTGGGCCCGCGCCTTGTAACTCTGCGAACAATCGAAAATAGTTGTTGGGTCACGTTCGGAGTAACCTGTGCCCCATGTCTGATGCCGTTCTGTCCATTCGCAATCTGACGGTCGAAATCCCCACGCGGCGCGGCGTTTTCCGTCCGGTGGAGGAGGTTAGTTACGACATCCGCCCCGGTGAAATCCGCGGTGTGGTGGGCGAAAGTGGTGCGGGGAAATCCATGACGGGCAATGCCGTCATTGGCCTTCTGGACCCGCCCGCGCGCATTCACACCGGTGAGGTGCATTTGAACGGGCGGCGCATTGATCAACTGAGCGATGAGGAAAAGCGCCGCATTCGGGGCAAAGAGATCGGGATGATCTTTCAGGATCCGCTGACGTCGCTCAATCCGCTCTTCACGGTGGGGGAGCAGTTGGTGGAGACGATCCAGCTGCATCTGGGCCTCAGCGCGTCTGATGCCAAGGACCGCGCGATTGCGCTTCTCGATCGCGTGGCGATTCCGAATCCTTCGGTGCGGTTCGATCAGTACCCTCATCAGTTTTCCGGCGGGATGCGGCAGAGGGTGGTGATCGCGCTCGCGCTGTGTTCTGAGCCGTCGGTGATTGTCGCGGATGAACCAACCACCGCTTTGGACGTATCCGTTCAGGCGCAGGTGCTCGATCTGATCAAGGAACTGGCGGATGAACGGCAGGTGGGGGTGATCCTGATCACGCATGATATGGGTGTGATTGCAGACACGACGGATAAAGTGACCGTCATGTATAACGGCCGTGTCGTGGAAAGCGGGCCGACGGACAAGATCCTTGGCACGCCGACCCATGAATACACCCGGTCCCTGATCGCGGCTGTCCCACGCCCCACGCTGAAGCTGAAGCGGTTTCCTCTGATTGGTTATGGCGGGCGCGTAACCGAGTTCAAAATCGCAGACCTGGCGAGGTCGTGGGAAAAGCCCGCGCCGTCGAAAGAAGGCACGTTGCTGGAGGTGAAGGGCGTCACGAAGAAGTTCCTCGAAACGCCCTCTCTGATCCCGTCGCGGCGCGGCTATTTCACGGCTGTTGATAATCTATCCATCGACATCAAGGATGGTGAGGTGTTCGGCCTCGTGGGTGAAAGCGGGTCGGGCAAGTCGACCGTCGCCCGGATGATCGGCACGCTCTACAACGTCGACGGGGGTTCGATCCTGTTTGACGGGGATGACATCACCCAGATGGATGCCGCAGGCCTCGACCGCTACCGCCGCCAGATCCAGATGATCTTTCAGGATCCGTTCTCCTCGCTTAACCCGCGCATGAAGGTGGGGGATATCGTGGCCGAACCCTTGCGCCATCACAACCTTCTGCCCTCGGCGGAGGTGGTGCCTCGCGTGAGGGAACTCTTGGATCGGGTTGGGCTTGCCTCGGATGCCGCAACCAAGTTCCCCCATGAGTTCTCCGGTGGGCAGAGGCAACGGATTTCCATTGCCCGTGCTTTGGCCACGCAGCCGCGCTTCCTGATCTGCGATGAACCGACCAGTGCGTTGGATGTCTCTATTCAGGCGCAGATTCTGAATATCCTGAAGGACCTGCAAGAGCATCTGGGCCTGACGATGCTGTTTATTTCACACGACCTGCCGGTGGTCCGCCAAATGTGCAACCGCGTGGGCGTGATGAAACAAGGCCAATTGGTGGAGGTGCAGGAGACAGAGGCGCTCTTCGCTAATCCACAGCATCCTTACACGCAGGAGCTGCTTGGCCTAATGCCGCGCCTTGAGGGGCTGTCTGAAGAAGGTCTTGATACGCAGGCGGTGGTTTAGGCCGCTTGCGCCGTCAATGGTCGCTCCCGAATGGGCAGATGAATCACCGCTGAAAACGCCCCAATTGCCACGCCGATCCACCATACAGCGGTGTAGCTGCCGTAAAGATCATAAAGCCGCCCACCCAGCCACACGCCCAGGAAACTGCCAAGCTGATGGCTCAAAAACACGATCCCATAAAGCGTGCCCATGTAGCGGATCCCGTAAATATGCGCGATCAGGCCTGAGGTGAGTGGGATTGTCGCC
>JBCCAJ010000427.1:0-2865 GCA_039814845.1 Pseudomonadota bacterium
CGCGCCAGCATGTCACCGCCCACGGCATCCACACAGCCCGACCATGTCTCTGCCTCAAGCGGGCGCTTCACGGTCTCATTGATCTCTTCACGCGCCACGATCTGGGTCGCGCCCAGGGATTTGAGGTAATCGCCCGTCTCCGGCCGCCCGGTCACCCCGGCCACCTCATGGCCCAGCCCCGCCAAGATGGCCGTCGCGACAGAGCCCACGCCACCCGCAGCCCCCGTCACCAGCACAGGCCCCTGCCCGGGCGTCAACCCGTGATCTTCCAGCGCCATCACGGCCAGCATCGCGGTGAACCCGGCGGTGCCCACGGCCATCGCCGCACGCGTGTCCAGCCCCTCGGGCAGCGGCACCAACCAATCGGCCTTCACGCGCGCCTTTTGGGCATAGCCGCCCCAATGCACCTCACCGACACGCCAGCCGGTCAGGACGACCTTGTCGCCAGGTTTGTAGCGGTCATCTTCTGATGCTTCGACCGTGCCCGCAAAATCAATCCCCGGCACATGGGGGTACTTGCGCACTAGGCCCCCGCCCGGCCCAATGCACAGACCGTCCTTGTAGTTTACGGTAGAATACTCCACCGCCACGGTCACATCGCCCTCGGGCAGATCATCGACGCTGATCTCCTTCACGCTTTGGGACGTCTTCCCGCTCTCTTCGTCCTTTTCAACCACCAAAGCGTTGAACATCTCGAACTCCTTTCCTGCCGGGCTCCCTGCCCGGCTTCTTTCTTGTCATAAATACCTAAATCCCGGCGCTCACAGCCAGAACTTCGATTGCACCATCGCGCTGCGTGTCCCCTCCGGCGTGTCCACCTCCAGCCGTGTGCCGGGCGACCAGTGGGTGATGCGGATCATGGCGATGGCCACGTTGGTGTCAAAATCGGGCGACCACGCGGCAGAACTGACGCGTCCCACAACCTCATCACCCGACCGCACAGGCCACCAACGATCGCAGGGCGGTACAGGCCCCCCCTCAATGGCCAACGCCCGGATCTGCTGCAGCGGCCCTTCCTTGGCCACGCGCAACAACGCATCCCGGCCGATGCAGCCCACCGCACTATGGGTATTGCAAAACTTGCCCAGCCCGCATTCATGGGGGGTGTTATCATCGGTCATGTCATTGCCGTAGCTCAGCAAACCGCCTTCGATCCGCTCAATCAGATTGGGACAGCCCGCATAGACATCCAGATCCTTGCCCGCCTCCATCAGCGCATTCCATAGCGGCATGCCAAGGTCACTGCCCTCGACATAAATCTCAAACCCGCCCTGCTTGGAATAACCAGAGCGCGCCACAACCAGTTGACGCCCCTGAAAATCCAGCATGTCATAACGAAAAAACCGGATGTCCCGCACGCTGTCGCCAAAGACGCGGGCCATCAGATCATCGGCTTTCGGCCCCTGCACGGCCAACGGCGACACGTCCGGTTCATCCACCAGCACATCCAGCCGCCAGCCATTGGCCACGCCCTTCACCCAGTAAAGCAGGTCACTGTCGGCGATCGAAATCCACCACCGATCCTCTGACAGCTTAACCGCCACAGGGTCATTCAACATGCCACCCGTTTCATCCACGATGGGTACGTAAAAACATTGCCCCGGGTTCATGCCCCGCAGGTCGCGCGGGGTCAGCATCTGCATCAAGCGGCCTGCATCGGGCCCACGCAACTCCACCTGGCGCTCGACCGACACGTCCCACACCTGCACGGCGGATTTGAGGTGGTGGTAATCCTCCTCGGGCGACCGAAACACGGTGGGCAGCAGCATCCGGTTGTAGACCGTATAGGCCTTGACCCCTGCAGCCTCGACGCCGTCGCTAAAGGGCGTGCGCCGCAACCGGCGCGACTGAGACAAGAGCGGCGCCGCCATCAGGCGCCCTCCCCGGATTTTGGCGGAAGAAGAAAAAGGTCCGACGTATTGCCGGTCAAACCTGCACTGGTCATCATCGTGTGAACTTGCCCTCTGTGATGGGTTGCGTGATTGAACATATGGGTGATGCAAAAGGCGCGCGGCTTGACCACGTCGCGCTCTGCCGCCCCCGAATACCAGGCGACATCGCCTGCCAGTTCTGCCGCCGTGACGCCGCCCGCCCAGTCGGTCATGCGCGCATCCATATCCGTGCGCACCTCTTTCCATGTGCCGTAGTCGGCGCAGATAGATGGGCTGTTCGGGATGCCGCCACCAGGTGCGTCAAAGCGGTCATCGAACCGGCTCATCCAGATCTGATCGGCCCAGAGCACGTGGTTAAGGGTGCCAAGGATCGACCCGAAAAACGCGCCACGATCCGCCACGACCTCTGCCTCGGGCACAGGATCAAGTGCGGTGACAAGCTGGCGATGCTGCCACGCATTGTAGCGCGTCATCGTCACGCAATAGGCAGGTGTGATCATCGCCCCTCTTCCCCATCAGGCCTTACTTCGGGCCGCTCCAGTCGATGGGGCAGATCTCCGCCGATTTGCGACCGAAATCCCAGATACGACCATAGTCGCGCACCTTGGATTTGATGCCGCGCGCGGCGATGATATCGGGGCCCATCCAGTACTTGGAATTGGTGATCATGACAGGATGATCGGGGTCGCCCCCGTCGATCATCTCAATCTCGCCCTGGATCTTGCGGCCAATGTAAAGCCCGCGCTTTCTGCCTTCGCGCACGATCTCCACTTTCTCACGCTCCGCGCCCACGATGTCGCTCACCAGCATGGTGAAAAGGCCCGTCGTGCCGCCCGCCGCGCCGGAGAAGATTTGCAGGATGCCATTGTAAGCTTTGCCGCTGGCGCGTTCATCCACATAGGCCGCGACCTTCCATCCGCCTTCGGCCATGCGGCCCGGAATATCCACCATCAGACCCACATTGAGACCAGAG
>JBCCAJ010000117.1:0-7374 GCA_039814845.1 Pseudomonadota bacterium
ATGTTCCACCAGAACTCTGATCTGGAGGGGTTGGCAGAGGATATCGTTGCCTCGAACGCCGACTTCGTGACCTTGCAAGAATTGTCGCAGGACAATGGGCCTCTGTTGTTGAACTTGAAGGAGACATATCCTTACCAACTTATTTGCCGTTCCAAGAAAGTGCGCGGCGGCACGGCCGTTTTGAGCAGGGTAAAACCCTTGGAAAACGGGGTTTGCACGCGCGACTATGCCAGTGCACGCCTCACGGTAGATCTGGGTGAACGCGTTGGCCCGATCCATGTGACCTCGGTTCATCTGTCCTGGCCTTATCCTAGGGAACAACCGCGCCAATTACGCGATCTTCTGAGGGATCTGGAGGCGCTGGATTATCCCGTGATCATAGGCGGAGATTTCAACATGGTGCCGTGGTCCCACGCGCTGTCATCTGTGGCGCAGGCGTCTGGAACGCGTCGCTTAGGGCCTGCACAAGCCACGTTTCAGCTGGGGTTTGTGCCTTTGTCCATCGACCATGTTTTTGCGCCCTATCGTGGTCTGGTGCAAACCCGCCCACGCCTCGGCAGCGATCATTTGGGCCTTCGCGCCGTGGTTAACATGGCAAATCCGAATTGAATTCGAAACAGTTTGGCGCTGCTTGATTCCACTTCGTTAAGCGCAGGTCTAGTAGCACTGCCCCCGGGGTAAAGTGGAGTGTTTGGGATGTTTTTTCGCATTCGCACAATTTGGGATGTCAGGGTTTTTTCCGTCGCGTTGACGGGGTTTGTGTTGCTGGCCAGCGTCGTTTTGCAAGCTTTGATCTTGCCGTCCGAATTGGCTCAGCAAGTTCGGTGGCCCGGTGTTGTGATAACTTTCATGCTGGCTGCGCCGATGATTTATGTCTCAGGATTGCGGCTTTACGACAGTCAGATCCTCAACAAGGACAGGTTGGATGTCGCGCAACGCGATGCGTTGACTGGGCTTCTGACCCGTCCCGCCTTTGTTGAAAAAATCCGTGACATCGGATCACTGCCAGGCGTCATGGTCATGGCCGATATCGACAATTTCAAAAGCTACAATGATGAACATGGCCATGCCATGGGGGATGCCGCACTGGTACAGGTGGCCCAGACCTTTCTGCGTCACTGCCGGGCCGAAGATCTGGTGGCCCGCTATGGCGGAGAAGAATTCATGATTTTTCTGCCGGACACCAACCGGGAAGAAGGGATCGCCGTGGCCGAGCGTTTGCGCCAGAAACTGGCTGGCGCATCGATGGAACATGGTGGGAAGACTTTACGCATCACGGCCAGTTTCGGGGTGGCGATGCTGGAGCATGAAGACAGCATTGAAGAAACGATTGCTCAGGCGGATGCCGCTCTTTACCGATCCAAACACCAAGGCCGTAACAGCGTCTGCGCCGCAGCCTAGGCTGGTCCTTAGATTTCGCCCATCAAAGCCGGGTCAAACGGGTAAGTCGTCAGGTTTTCAAAGCCGTCTTTCGTGATCAGAACCTGATCCTCTAATTTGATGGAAAAATCCCCGCCTTCGGGGCTGACCAGCGCCTCGACGCACAAAACCATGCCCGGTTCCAGCGGGTAATCATAAGCACCTGGCACCGCGTGATCGGGATAGGCGACCAAGGGCCATTCATCGCAAAGCCCGACCCCATGCATCAGGCAGCCGTATTTCAGTTTCTGGAATTGCGGATCAAGCACGTGGGTGTTGGCAGATAATTCCGGGATCATGACCCCAGGCTTCAGCATCTCCATATTTGTCATGATGTGGTCGACCCCGTGCTGCATGGCATAGATCATGTCGGCCGGTGGCTTTTCCTCCCCGATCCACCACGACCGAGAGATATCCACGCAAATCCCATAGCTGCCCACAAGGTCGGTGTCGAAGCTGACAATTTCATTATTCTGCACGATCCGTGGGCCGCATTCCTGAAACCAAGGATTGGTGCGCGGGCCGCTGGCCAGAAGGCGGGTTTCAATCCATTCCCCGCCGCGACGGATGTTTTCTGCGTGAAGGATGGCCCAGATATCGTCTTCGCTGGTCTGTCCGTGCGGGACAGCCTCGCGGGCGAAGGCCTCCATCACGGCCACGGATGTTTCACAGGCGTGGCTGGCGCAGCGCATAGCGAGGATTTCATCCGGGCCTTTCACAGCTCGGCATTTCTCGGTCAGCTCTTCGCCTTCCATCACCTCGAACCCCTGCGCCTCCAGCGCGCGCAGCCCGTGCAGCATGATCTTGTCCACTGCGATGCGCTTGTTGCCACCGGCATGCTCTTCCAGCAGAACGCGTACCTCATTGGCAAAGATATCTGCGGCCACATCCACCTTGTCGCCCCGGTCGAAGTAAAACAAATCCGCGCCAGAGCGCTGTTCGCGCACCAAGGGGTTGAATTCGCTGAGGAAAGGGGAGTTTTTGTAATCCCACATCACCATGTAGCCATCGGCACAGACCAGCAACGCGCGGAACGGGTTATGGGTGTTCCAAAGCTGCATATTCGTACTGTCCGTTGCATAACGGATGTTAAGTGGATCAAATACAAGCAGCCCCGCATAATTGCGATCCTGAATGAATTGCGTCAGCCGCTCCCACCGGTATCGTCGCATCGCTTGCAGATTGGGAAGTTGCAGACCGGCCGCCTCCCACTCGCGGAAGGCCAATTGAGTTGGACCGATCTCTACCCGGTTGGCATCATTGGGGGTGTTGTCGCCAATGACGGCGCCCTTAGTGGGGTCAATCTTGCGTGTGTCGCGGAAGTGGGTGTTCATCGTGGCCTCCCTCTTCTTACCACTTTGGTAACACAGGACACCGTTCTCCCGCCAAATCGCGACATTTGCGGGTTGGACGCCGAAGTCTTTCAAAGACTTCGACCGCAGTTTTTCGAAAACTGCGCTGCCTAGCGCCCGCGCACTGCCTCGATCATACGGTGCACATTCTCCGGGTCTGCCTCGGGCGTGATCCCATGGCCCAGATTGAAAATATGCGGGCCGTTTTTGAACGCCTCCACGATCCGCCGCGTTTCCCGCACCAGATCATCGCCGCCCGTCACCATGTGGGAAGAGGCCAGATTGCCTTGCACACAGCCGCCGGGCTGCACGTGTTCCGCCGCCCATTCCGGTGCGACGGAATTGTCCACGGCCACACAATCGGCACCGGTCCTTTCGTGAAACCCGATGTATCCATCGCCCGCCTCACGTGGAAACGCGATGATCGGAATGCCAGGGTGACGGGCTTTCAACTCGGAAATGATGCGCTTGGCCGGTTCCACGGCGTAGCGATCAAAATCCTCACCCTTGAGTGACCCTGCCCAACTGTCGAACAGTTTCACACAGTCTGCGCCCGCCTCAATCTGCATCGATAGGTAATCAATCGTGCCCTCGGTCAGTCGATCCATGACCTGTTCAAACAGCGCTTGGTTTTCTGCTTTGAGCGCGTGCGCAGGACCCTGATCCGGCGTGCCACGGCCAGCGATCATATAGGTGGCCACTGTCCAGGGCGCACCGGCAAAGCCAATCAGCGTCGTTTCTTCTGGCAAATCCCGCGCCAGATTGCGCACGGTCTGATAAACAGGCGCAAGGTGGTCATGGATATCACTGGCGGGTTTCAGTTTGTCGAAATCGCCTTGCTCCGTGATCGTTGACAGGCGGGGGCCTTCGCCCGTCACAAACCACAAATCCGCCCCAAGCGCCTGTGGCAAAAGCAAAATATCTGCAAAGAGAATCGCCGCATCAAAGCCATAGCGGCGAATGGGCTGCAACGTCACCTCAGTGGCCAGATCGCTGTTGTAACACAGCGACAGGAAATCCCCCGCCTCTGCCCGCGTCGCGCGATATTCGGGCAAATACCGTCCGGCTTGCCGCATCATCCAGATGGGCGGCACGTCTTGCGTTTCTCCGGCCAGCGCCCTGAGGATCGTCTTCTTTTCGGTCATTTGGGTCTCCGTTCCCCTCAGTGGTCACAAGCGGACGTAAATTTGTCCAGGACTCTAAACTTGTCAAGAAAAGTTTACACCGCTAAAGCTTGGTTCATGACTAAGACGTTACCCGATCCTTCGCGCCCGTTGCGGATTGGTACGCGTGGCTCCCCCCTGGCCTTGGCCCAGGCGCATGAGACCCGCGACCGGCTCGCCCGTGCTTTTGATTTGCCCCATGAGGCGTTTGAGATCCAAGTGATCAAGACCACCGGTGACCGCGTGCTCGACCGACCGTTGAAAGAGATCGGCGGCAAGGGCTTGTTCACGCGTGAAATTGAGGATGCCATGCTGTCAGGCGGCATCGACATCGCGGTGCATTCCATGAAAGACATGCCGGTGGATCAGCCCAAGGGGCTGGTTCTGGATACCTATCTGCCCCGTGAAGATGTGCGCGATGCGTTTGTGTCGCCATCGGTGGGTGGGCTGTCTGACCTGACCGAGGGCGCCGAGGTTGGAACGTCCTCGCTGCGCCGTAAGGCTCAGGTATTGGTGGCTTACCCGCATCTAAAAGTGGTCGAATTCCGTGGTAATGTTCAAACCCGCCTGAAGAAACTCAACGATGGCGTGGCGGCGTGCACCTTTCTTGCGATGGCGGGCCTCAACCGCCTCGGTCAATCCCATGTCGCGCGTGCCGCGATTGAGCCCGAAGAGATGCTGCCTGCCGTGGCTCAAGGTGCCATCGGCATTGAACGTCGCGAAGGGGATACGCGCGTGGCCGACATGCTGGCGGCTATTCACGATCATCCTACGGGCGAACGCCTTGCCGCCGAACGCGCCTTCCTTGCTGCGCTGGACGGTTCTTGCGAGACCCCAATCGCTGGGCTGGCAGAGGTGACCAACGGCACACTCCGCCTGCGCGGCGAAATCCTGCGGCCCGATGGCAGTGAAAGTCTGAAAGATGATGCGACCGCCCCGGTGGAACACGGCGCGAAGCTGGGCGCAGAGATGGCCCAGAGCCTGCTGGACCAAGCTGGACCCGGCTTTTTCGATTGGCGCGGTTAAGCCACGCACTTCATTTACCCGTCCGGCAGAACCTTACCCGGGTTCATGATATTGTTGGGATCGAGCGCCGCTTTAATCTGACGCATCACCGCCAGCGCCACAGGGTCCTTGTGCCGCGCCATCGTGGGTTTCTTCGAAAGCCCTACGCCATGCTCGGCAGAGAATGAACCACCCAAGGCAACCGTCTCTTCCTCCACGGCCAGCCCAATCTGGGCGTGCACGTCCGCGTCATTCGTCGAAGGCCACGCCGCGAAATGCAGGTTGCCATCGCCCAGATGCCCCACATTCAGAATACCCGCACCTGGGTCCAGCGCCTTGGTCCGCGCGTGCAGCCGTTCCACCAAGGTTTGCACGCTGTCCGTGGGCACCGCGATGTCATTGTCCACAATGGGGGAGTGTAGCCGCGACACCGCCGCCGCCGCCTCGCGTCGGGCCCACATTTCTGAGCGTTGAGCATCGGATTTGGCCACCATGGCATCGAGAACAGCGCCGCTTTCAAAGAGACCCGCCAACACGTTTTCGAGATGGGCCACGATGGGCACCTCGCCATCCTCACCTGACAGCGCATCGCGATCTGCCAGTGCGCCAACTTCCACTAGAATGTTAACCTCGTGGCGGTCCTCAAATGGCGCACGGGCGTCGGGGAACCGTTCCAGATGCGCGTCTACATAGGCGCCCGGCATATACTCAAACGCCTCAACCGCGCCGCCTGTTTCAGCCTGCAACTGATAAAGCAGATCGAGCGCGGCATTCACAGTCGGCGCAGCAACCATCGCCGTGGCGTAGGCACGCGGCTTGGGGAAAAGCTTCACGATCGCTGCCGTGATCACACCAAGCGTCCCCTCCGCACCGATCAACAGATCGCGCAGGTCATAGCCCGAATTGTCCTTATGCAGCGCGCTCATCAGGTTCATCACCTCGCCCGTGGGCGTCACTGCTTCAATCCCCAGACATAAGCCCCGCGTGCTGCCGTAGCGCACCACGTTGGACCCGCCTGCATTGGTCGACAGTGCGCCCCCGATCATAGCCGAGCCGCGTGCGCCAAAAGTCAGCGGGAAAATCAGATCATGGGCATCTGCTGCCTCATGCAGCGCGGTCAGGATCACACCTGCGTCGACCGTGGCTGTGCGGCGCTGGGGGTTCACGTCGCGGATGGCGTTCATCCGGTCCAGTGAGAGCATCAGCGCGTCATCTGCAGAGGTGCCCTTTGCGAGCCCGGTATTGCCCGACACCGGCACGACGGGCGTTTTCGTGTCATTGGCCAGCCGCACAATCTCTGCGACCTGCGCGGTATCCGCCGGGCGCAACACTGCCACAGGTGTCCAGCGGACCTGCCCAGACCAATCCTGCGAGAATGGGGCGGCCTGTTCGCCGGTCAAAACGTAATCCTTGCCAAGTACACGGCGCAGGTCATCAAGAAGCGTATCAGTCATGGGCGGCAATCTGCGTCAGGCAGGGATGCAGGGCAAGGCCGGTCTGGTCAAATCGCGCGGGCTGCCTATTTCAATCTTAACGGGATCAAAAAAGAGGCTGACATGATGATGCACCGTCGATGCTTTGTGACTGCAGTGATGGCCATGCTGTTTGGTGGCGCAGGGACGCGATCTGAGGCTGCGCCGCAAAACTGGCGCTTTCCGTCGATTGACGGCGGCACCATGTCGTTCGCCGATTGGAAAGGCCGCCCGGTTTTGGTGGTCAACACCGCTTCGCGCTGTGGTTTTACCAGTCAATACGACGCGCTGCAGAAGCTGTATGACACCTATCGTGACCGGGGCCTTGTGGTGCTGACCGTGCCGTCGGGCGATTTCCGCCAGGAATTGGCCAGCAATGAGGATGTGAAGGAATTCTGTGAGGTGAACTTCAACCTCACTCTGCCGATGGCCACCATCACGCCCGTGCTCGGCGCGAACGCCCATCCGTTCTATGCTTGGGTCCGGCAAACAGCGGGCTGGGTGCCCAATTGGAATTTCAACAAGGTGCTGATTTCACCGGATGGCCAAGTGGCAGGTACGTGGCGCGCCACCACCGGCCCCAATTCCCGCGATATCCGCTCGTCGATTGAGGCGTTCCTGTAACGAAAAACGCGCTTGACGCATGGCGCGGGCAACCGTATCTAGCGCCACGGTTTGGCGGAGTAGCTCAGTTGGTTAGAGCAGCGGAATCATAATCCGCGTGTCGGGGGTTCAAGTCCCTCCTCCGCTACCATAAAATCAACGACTTAAGAGAATTCTGCAGCTGTTTCTGGCCGCTGTTCTTGTCTGGGGGACATATGGGGGACAATTGCTCCAGTTTCACCTTACCATCGGGAGCGGATCTCAGTTTCTTTCCTGCACTGTCGAAAGCCTTTGCCTGACAACTGAAGGCGTCTCACCCGGACCTTTGACCAAATGGCCATTCACCCAGTTCACCGCCCC
>JBCCAJ010000192.1:0-5680 GCA_039814845.1 Pseudomonadota bacterium
TGGGGCGCGGCTTTCTGACAATTCCCCGGCACCGCATCATATTCAGCATACATGCCTACAATCGGTCCACCGCCCTGGGACCACCGCGCGCAAAAGGCGGTGGGCATGCCGCCTGATCCTGCTTCCACCTCGAACCCTTCGGTCCTCAGCCTGTCCACATACCACGCGGCGGACCGGTATTCGCGCCACGCGGGCTCAGCGAAATTAAAGATCGTCGCCGTCCAGTCAGAGATGTCCCGGCGATGCGCGGCAAGCCACGCTTGCGCGGTTTGTGCGGCCGCGCTCATGTGGGCGCAAACTGCGCCGCCACCTGGCGGGTCTTGGGCGCATCGCGATGTTCAAAGAGATAAATCCCCTGCCATGTCCCTAATGCTAAGCGCCCGGCCTCGACCGGGATCTGCAAGCTCACCGGCATCATCGCTGCCTTGATATGGGCGGGCATGTCATCGGGGCCTTCGTAGGTATGCGTCAGATAGGCCATCGACGGGTCCGTGCTGGGCGGCACCAACCGGGCGAAGTAATTGCGCAGATCGGTCTGCACTTCCGGATCGGAATTTTCCTGTATGAGAAGGCTGGCAGATGTGTGCCGCACAAACAGCGTCAGCACCCCGTCGCCATGTCCACTGACCCACCGGACCACTTGGGAGGTGAACTCATAAAGCCCCTGCCCCCGGGTCGCGACCTCAAAAACCTGCATCAGCCGCCTTCGACCGCCGTCTTGAGGTTGACCAGCCCCTTTTCATAATCCGCACCGACCCAATCATCCATCTTCAATCCGAACCACCGCCCAATGGGCCCCGCCCCCATATCCGCCACTATCCCCCATGTGACAGAGGTCGCCTCGCCTTCTTCATCAAAGCTCCAATAGGCTTCACCGCCCCCCATATCGCCGAACTCCAACGCCAGCGTCAGCGCCTCGTTTTCCGTGGCCTCAGTGATTTCCATGGTGCCATTGCCCACCTCCGGGCTGTCAGAGGCCCACTCCATCTTTGCCCCCAAACCTTCGGGGATGTCGTTGAAGGTAAAGCGCGCATCGGGGTCCAAATCGGCCCACGGGCTCCACTCCTGAAAGGCCTCAAGGTTCGCCACGCGGGGGTAAATGTCACCGGCGGGCGCATTGATCACGGCGCTGCGCTCCACCGTCACTTCGCGCGGCAAAAGCATCCCCACCCCGGCCAGAATAGCGATCAGCACAACCAACCCGGCCAACAGCCTCACAAGCGTTTTCATGACGATTCTCCCTTTGCGGTCGTTGGGGATGGTATCGCAAAGATGGTCCAAAGGGCAGGCAATGCTTGCCCTTAAACAGGGGCCAGATGACCGACATACCGAATGATCGGCCCGAAGCCCGGCATGCGGCCCGAAACGTCAAAGCCAAAGCGACCCTCACTGTCCTCAAATTCGCGGGTCTGACTGATCGGATGGCACCAGCGCGGCAGGGGCAGGCCCCACAACGAAAACCCGGAGATCTTCATGCGCAGCTGCCCCTTTTCGACCCGCAAGCCCAGGGTCAGTTGGAACGGACCCAGCTTTTCTTTCACCGCGATTTTTTCGGCATCAAACCAAAGGCGGGAGCGGGTGATATGCCCGCCGAAATTGCGAATCCACTCTGCCCCATGATCGCCCACCCGGATTGTAAGCATGACGGGCACATCATCGCTCTGAGGAGGAAAGCCAGAGGCCCAAAGACCAATGCGCACGATCGGATGCGTCCCCCGATCAACCCGCGCGCGCCCTTCAAAGCGCCGCTCCCCCGCCCCTTTGTGAAGCGCCAAAACCGCGGATGGCACGGGCAGGTCTTGCGCCTCGATCACCTGCCAGAACGGATCACCTGTCACAACCATCCGCCCTCAAGAAATCGCGCGCGCAGGTCCGGGCCCGGAACCATACAGGTGTCATAGCGCCCGAACAATCGGTACCGGTTCTTTGCAATGGCCCGGTAGAGCGGTCGCTTGATCAGCTGTGGCAGCCACGCAGCTATCTGCAGTATTTTCCATGGCCATCCAAGCGCCGCCATGGCCGCGGCAAAGGCATCCAAATCGGTGTACACCCAGCCTTCCTTGATCACGAGATTGGTCTGAAAATCATCCAAGGGCATGCCCAAGGCGCCATAACAAGCCTGCCCAAAATCAGCCTGGGCCATCGCAAAGAAAAACCGCCCCTCCCGGTCATGGCGCAGCATGAAGCGGAAGAACCCCGAACACAGCACACATTCACCATCGAACACGATGACATCACGGCCCTTCAGCTGCGCTTGCGTGTCCGGTCCAAGGTGGGAGGCTGGGAACTTCATGAGTTTCAAGATAGCAATTGATCGGCCAGGACCCATTTTTTTCCCAAAAAAATGCCGCCAACGTTGGCGGCAAAATTTTTGAAAAATTTTGGGTTCCGGACAGGCGGGTTATCCCCGATCACTGATCGAGGAAGGATCGCAGTTTCCGGCTCCGGCTGGGGTGCTTGAGCTTGCGCAGCGCCTTGGCTTCGATCTGGCGGATACGTTCCCGCGTGACCGAGAATTGCTGACCCACCTCTTCCAGCGTGTGGTCGGTGTTCATCCCGATCCCAAAGCGCATGCGCAGCACGCGTTCTTCGCGCGGCGTGAGCGAGGACAACACCCGCGTTGTCGTTTCCTTCAGGTTGTCCTGAATGGCACTGTCGAGCGGCAGTATGACGTTCTTGTCCTCGATGAAATCACCCAGCTGACTGTCTTCTTCGTCGCCAATCGGCGTCTCCAAAGAAATCGGCTCCTTGGCGATTTTCATCACCTTGCGCACCTTCTCAAGCGGCATCTGCAGCTTGTCGGCCAGTTCTTCCGGCGTCGGTTCGCGGCCAATTTCGTGCAGCATCTGGCGGCCCGTGCGGACCAGTTTGTTGATCGTCTCGATCATATGCACCGGAATACGGATCGTGCGGGCCTGATCCGCGATAGAGCGCGTGATCGCCTGACGGATCCACCAGGTCGCATAGGTCGAAAACTTGTATCCGCGGCGATATTCGAACTTATCCACCGCCTTCATCAAACCGATGTTGCCTTCCTGGATCAGATCGAGAAATTGCAACCCGCGGTTGGTGTATTTCTTGGCGATGGAGATCACGAGGCGCAGGTTCGCCTCCACCATTTCCTTCTTGGCGGTCCGGGCTTCTTTCTCACCTTTTTGGACCTGGCTCACGATGCGACGGAATTCAGGGATATCGAGGCCCACATACTGACCCACTTGGGCCATATCCGCGCGCAGCTCCATCACCTTCTCCGGCGAGCGTTCCATGAACATCTGCCAGCCGCGACCGGATTTTTGAGACATGTCGTCAAGCCAGTTAGGGTCAAGCTCCCGCCCGCGATATTCCTCGATGAATTCTTTGCGGTTGATCCGTGCCTGATCGGCCAGCTTCACCATTGCGCTGTCAATCTGCATGATGCGGCGGTTGATGCCGTAAAGCTGATCAATCAGCGCCTCGATGCGATTGTTATGCAGGTGAAGCGAATTCACCAGTTCCACGATCTCGGACCGCAGTTCCTGATACTTGGCTTCCTGTTTCTCGGAAAACGACCCGTCCTCATTCAGCGTGGCTGAAATCCGGCTGTCCTGCATTTCAGACAGCTTTTCATAATCCTCAGCGATGCGGTCCAACGTCTCAAGCACCCGTGGCTTCAGCGCGCTTTCCATCGCGGCAAGGCTCATATTCGCCTGTTCGTCGTCATCGTCATCGTCATCATTGGCAATCGGATTGCCATCTGCATCAAGCTCCTGCTTGGCCTCGCCCTTTTCCTCAGCAGAGGATTGCCCCGATGATGGTGCAGTGGAGATGTTGGCGGCATCCACCATGCCTTCGCTTTCTTCCCCCTCCTCGCCCATCTGGCCCGAGAACGTGGTTTCAAGGTCAATCACATCGCGCAGCAGAATGTCTTCGCCCAGAAGTTCATCGCGCCAGATCGTGATGGCCTGGAACGTTAGCGGACTTTCGCAGAGCCCAGCGATCATCGTATTGCGGCCGGCCTCAATGCGCTTGGCAATCGCGATCTCACCTTCACGAGAGAGCAGCTCAACCGAGCCCATTTCGCGCAGGTACATCCGCACAGGATCATCCGTGCGGTCCAGCTTTTCTTCTTTGCCGGACCCAAGCGTGATCTCCCCTTTGCGGCCAATCTCGGCCACGGCGGTGGATTTCTGCTCTTCTTCCTCGGCGTCTTCTTCTTCGATGATGTTGATGCCCATCTCAGAGAGCATGGACATCACATCTTCGATTTGCTCGGAGTTTACCTGATCAGGCGGCAGCACCTTGTTGAGTTGGTCATAAGTGATAAACCCGCGTTCCCGCGCCTCAGCGATCATCTTTTTGACCGCAGCCTGGCTCAGATCCAGGGAGATTTCAGCGTCTTGTTCGTCAGTCTTCTGGTCGTCGTTGTCTTTGGCGGCCATGGAGTGCTCCTGATGCATCTCTGGGTGTGCAAATCTGGTGTTCAAATCGCAATGTGATTCGAGTGATTCGCGCTTCGTACGAATCATTAGCGCGATTACGTGATTCGCAAACCCTTGTCCCTTGTTTTTCCAGCCGTTCGTGCCTTCCGTGCCATTACAACCTTAGCGGTCACGCGTTAAGAATTGATCACGGATCTGACCCTTTCGGCATCCCTATGTTTTCCAGCAGACGGTCAAAGGCATCCTTCTCCGCCCGGCTCATTGAGGCCCCGTTGGGACCAATTTCATATTCTGTCTGATCTTCCTGCAAAGATCGTTGTGCTTGGTGCTGCGCGGCCGTCGCCTCTGAGAGGCGGTAGGTCACGGTCTCATCCGCCATGCCTTCGATGTCTTCCGCCGCCTCCGATATCTCGGATTTGAGGCCGAGTGCGGCGTCCAGTTTCGCCAGTTCCTCCTTGAGGGTCTGGCGCGCCATTTCAGTTTGCACCGGATCATCCGCGCCTTTGGCAGCACGGCGGATCGCTGGTATCAATGCCACATGGGGGCGCGCGTAAAGGCTTTCAACCGCCTGTGCGCCCATGGACTGTTCGAGGTGATGCTCTAACGTGTCCGCACCCAAGCCCGCATAGCGCAAAATCACATCCCTCCAGGCGGTGTGATCCGGCGTGGAACAGACCATGTTTTCAACTTGACCTTCGAACTCCACAAACAGATCGGGGTAGCGCAGCAGGATTGCAAAGATCACCGCCTCGCGCAGTTCTGTCTCCACCTCGCCCTGCGCGGCGGCCAGCATCGACGATCGCGTGGTCGCACGCACCGGCTCGCTTGCGGGTCCCTTGCGATAGCTGCGCTGCGCGCCCGGTTGGGGGCCTTGCGTGCTCGGTGCGCGGAAAAGCTCCCACCGCATGTCCTTGATGGCCTGGCCATAATGATGGCGGATGCTAGGATCCTTAATCTCAGAGATCTTGTCCCGCAGCGCCTTATCTAGTGCGGCCTTTCGTTCGGGGCTGTCAAAATTGCGCCCCTCGGTTTCCCGCTCCCACAGCAGTTTTACCATGGGTAGCGCGGCCTCTAGCAGCGCCTGCACCGCGGGTGGCCCGCTTGCGCGCAGCAGATCATCAGGGTCCTGTCCCTCAGGCATCCGCGCAAAGCGCAGGGATTTTCCGGCCTCCAGCGCGGGCAGCGCCAGATCAATCACCCGATTGGCTGCGCGCAGCCCAGCCGTGTCGCCATCCAGCGCGATGATCGGCTCATCGGCCACA
>JBCCAJ010000096.1:0-8327 GCA_039814845.1 Pseudomonadota bacterium
CAGCGACAGGATGCCAATGGTCGGACTGATCGCCGAGGCCACCATCCCTGCCGACACCATCACGGCGGCAATCATCATCGCCGTGGTCACCCCAAACCGGTCCACGACGCGGCCAAAGACCATGTTCCCCGTGGCAAAGCCTAGCATCATTAACGTATAGGGCAGCGACGCATCCGCCCGGTTCACATCAAATTCCGCCTGAATGTCCGGCAGCATCACGATGATCACCCACATCCCCACATTGCCAACCAACGACAGGGCAAGCGCAAGGCCAAGCCGCGTCCAGGAATACCGGCTGTCAAGGATATCCGCGTCATTCATAGGCTGACCCTAGGGGGCCTCGACGCGCGGCACTAGCACGGAAACGACCCTTCCCCATCGTCTCTGGCCGCGATATGTCAGGGGTCAGACCGAAGGGGCCGCCACTATGACGTCCGATCCACGACCCAAAGACATCGCCCGCGATGTGTTCCGCATTGAGCGTGACGCGATCGACCAGATGCATGACGCCATCCCCGACGGATTCGACACGGTGGTCGAGCTGCTTTTGGGCGTGACGGGCCGCGTGATCGTCTCAGGCGTCGGCAAATCCGGGCACATCGCGGCCAAGATCGCCGCCACCATGGCCAGCACCGGCACGCCCGCGCAATACGTCCACGCAGGGGAGGCCAGCCACGGCGACATGGGCATGCTCACCCGCCATGACGCCGCGATCCTGATTTCCAATTCCGGGGAAACCAAGGAACTGGCCGACATGATCGGCCACACCCGCCGTTTTGGTATCCCCATGATCGCCATCACGGGCAAGCCCGACAGCTCTCTGGCCCGTCAGGCCGATCACGTTCTGCTTTTGCCCAACGCACCCGAGGCCTGCGCTATCGGCATGGCGCCTACAACCTCCACCACCTGCACGCTGGTTCTGGGCGATGCGTTGGCCGTGGCGATGATGCGCCTGCGTGGGTTCGACAAGGACAGCTATCTCGCCTTTCACCCCGGCGGAACATTGGGCGCGCAATTGCTGCGCGTCTCGGCCGTGATGCATACCGGGTCAGAACTTCCCATGGTCCATGAGACCACCCCTATGGGCGACACGCTTCTGGAGATGACGGCCAAGGGCTTCGGCGTCGCCGCTATCGTCGAAGACGGGCGGTTGACAGGCGTAATCACCGACGGGGATTTGCGCCGCAACCTCTCTGATCTGATGAGCCACAAAGCCGGTGACATCGCCACGCGCGGCCCCCGCACCATTTCGCCCGACAGCCTTCTGATCGAGGCTTTGGGCTTGATGAACGACAACCAGATCAGCACGCTCTTTGCGGTGGACGACGATGGTCGGCTCTGCGGCCTCGTCCATATCCATGACGCGTTGCGCGCTGGCGTGGCCTGAGAAACTTGGCAACGCACCCGCAGTAGAAGGCCGGCACCCGGCGCGGAAAAAAGGACGAAGTCCGCCGCGCCTTCGCCAGGCCGTCCCCACGGCATGGCGAAACGGTGAGGTTAGCGCTTCGCACAAATGCAGCCCGAGAACTCAACCATAAAGCGCTGCTGTTAATCGCCGGATCGCCACGCCACGGCCTGTCAAAGCCGCTTTTTAAGTGCCTAACCCGCCTCTTCCGCCAAAAGCGCCTGCAACCCCGTGCGATAATCCGGATAGATCAACTCCACCCCCAACTCCTCGCGGATGCGGGTGTTATCCACCTTCTTGCTTTCCGCATAGAAGCTCCGCGCCATCGGGCTCATCTCCGCGTCCGCGAACGCGACCTCAGGCGGCAGCGGCACGCCCAGCAATTCCGCCGCGTAGCCAATCACATCCTGCGGCGGCGCGGGGTCATTGTCGCACACATTATAGGCCGCCCCCGGATTGGGTCGCGCAATCGACGCGGCCAACACCTGTGCAATATCATCCACATGGATGCGGCTGAAAATCTGACCCTCTTTGATGATCCTGCGCGCAGTGCCATTGCGCACCTTCGAAAACGGCCCACGACCTGGCCCGTAAATCCCAGCCAACCGAAAAACATGCAGCGGTAGGCCCGTGATCTCGGCCCATTCTGCCTCTGCTTCCACCCGCATCTGCCCCCGCTTGGTGGCAGGGGTCAAGGCGGCGGTTTCATCCACCCAAGCACCCTGATGATCGCCGTACACCCCGGTGGTCGACAGGTACCCCGCCCACTCCAGCCGATCCGCAATCGCCGCGATCTCATCGCGATACTGCGCCAGAACAGGATCGCCCGCCTCTTCCGGAGCAGCCGACATCAGAATATGGGTCGCGCTTTCAAACGCCTCTGTCAGATCACCATCCGGCCAAAGCACAGGCCGCACGCCTTCGGCCTCAAGCGCCGCGCATTTCTCTTCCTTGCGCGTTGTGCCATAGATCATCCAACCCTGTGGCACCAACACCCGGGCCAGCGCGCGCGCGGAATAGCCATGTCCAAAAGAAATCATCGTCTTGGTCATGACCCATCTCTTACGCAATGCAAAAAGGGGCGTCTAGCTCGGTTGATCCTTGGCCGTGGCCATGGCACTCTGCGCCTCAAACAACGGTCAACATGTGGCCTCGATCCGAGCAGCAAACAACAAGTTCACTTTACTCGCATTCTGTCATGGATTCGCCTCGCGACCCAATGAGTGGTCAGTGATACGACCCCAAACGGCGTGGCTTTGAAGAAACAGGCCACTCCGGGTCGGAAAAAAAGCACCGAAATCTGCAGAAAAGCCTTGTTTATATACACTATCCGTTGTGTTTACACACGATATACAGTTAAATCCGGGGCAGAGGCCCATAGGATCGGGCGGTTGAAGGAGACCATAAAATGGCAAAACCCATGACGAAAACACAGCTGGTGGCGGCACTGGCAGACGCAATGGACAGCGACAAGAAAACAGCTGGTGCGGCGCTGGATGGGATCATCAGCGTTATCACGACGGAAGTGTCCGGCGGCGGCGCGGTTACCCTGCCCGGCGTGGGCAAAATCTACTGCCGTGAGCGTCCGGCACGCATGGTGCGCAACCCCGCCACGGGTGAGCAGATCCAAAAGGAAGCCGACAAGGTGGTCAAGATGACCATCGCCAAGGCCCTCAAGGACAGCGTGAACGACTGATCTTGTAACTCACAAGACTTTCAGAAAGGGTCGCCGCAGGGCGGCCCTTTTCGTTTGGGTCAGGCAACATTAAGGCGCACGGACGATGGACATCAAAGCGATCCTCATGGGGCTGGCCTTCGCCTTCATGTGGTCGAGCGCGTTTACATCGGCCCGCGTGATCGTCGAGGCCGCGCCACCGGTGTCATCGCTCGCCCTGCGTTTCCTCATTTCCGGCCTGCTGGGCGTTCTGATCGCGCGCATGCTTGGGCAAAGCTGGCGCCTTACGCCCGCCCAATGGCGCGCGACCATCATCTTCGGCATCTGTCAAAACGCGCTTTACCTGGGCCTCAATTTCGTCGCCATGCAAACGGTGGAGGCGTCATTGGCCGCCATCATCGCCTCCACCATGCCGCTTCTGGTGGGGCTCGCGCTTTGGATCATCTGGGGCGAACGGATCGGGCCGCTTGGGGTGATCGGCCTGTCAGCGGGTGTGATCGGAGTGGCGATCATCATGGGCACACGGCTGCAGGGGGGCGCGGATCTATACGGCATTGCGCTCTGCATCATTGGCGTAATCGCTCTGGCTTTCGCGACCCTGGCTGTACGCGGCGCGACGTCGGGGGGCAATTTCCTGATGGTGGTGGGTTTGCAAATGCTGGTAGGCTCTGCCGTGTTGGCGATGGTCGGTGCCACGACCGAAACGATCGAAGTCACCTGGTCGTGGCAACTCATCGTGGCTTTTGTCTACACAACCCTGGTGCCCGGTCTTTTGGCCACGCTGGTCTGGTTCATGCTGATGGACCGTGTCGGCGCCGTGAAGGCGGCGACCTTCCACTTTCTCAACCCGGTCTTCGGCGTGGCCATCGCCGCCCTGATCCTGGGCGAGGATATGGGGTTCTGGGATGTCATCGGCGTTATCGTGGTCACACTTGGCATTTTGGCTGTGCAACTCTCTCGCCAGCAGAAGGGCTCAAAATCCTGACCCTTGATGTGCAGAGCATACGAAGTCTTTAAAAGACTTCGGCCGTTTTCTTTGAAAGAAACCGCGGCTTACCCAATCACCCCTCGCGGCCCATCACCCACCTGCCCGCGATGCAGCAGCAGATGATCGAGCAAAACGCAGGCCACCATCGCCTCCCCCACGGGCACGGCACGAATACCCACACAGGGATCATGGCGGCCTTTGGTGATCACCTCTGTCGCGCTGCCATCCTTGCGGATCGACTGGCGCGGCGTCAGGATCGAAGAGGTGGGCTTCACCGCAAACCGCACAACAACATCCTGCCCCGTGGAAATCCCGCCCAAAATGCCGCCCGCATGGTTCGACGAGTATTCCGGCCCGTCCTCGCCCATGAAAATCTCATCGGCATTGGCCGTGCCCGTCAGACGCGCGGCGGCCATCCCTTCCCCGATCTCAACCCCCTTCACGGCATTGATCGACATGCACGCGGCGGCCAGATCGGTATCCAGTTTGCCATAGATCGGCGCACCCAGTCCCACAGGAACACCGCGCGCGCAAATCTCAATCTCAGCGCCCACGGAATTCTGCCCTTTGCGGATCGCCTGCAGATAGTCTTCCCAATCGCTCAACGCGCCCGGGTCCGGCATCCAGAAATCATTCCCGTCAATCGCGTCCCAGTCGAACCGGCTGCGATCAATCTCCATCTCGCCCATGCGGGTCATGTAACCCTTGATCTCCAGTCCCGGCGCCAATTGCGACAGCGCAGCCCGTGCCACACCCCCCGCCGCAACCCGCGCCGCCGTCTCCCGCGCCGAAGACCGCCCGCCGCCACGATAATCGCGATGGCCGTATTTCAGATGATAGGTGATGTCCGCATGGCCGGGGCGAAACGTCTCTGCAATATCGCCATAATCGCGCGACCGTTGGTCGGTGTTTTCGATCATCAACTGAATGGACGTGCCCGTCGTCTGCCCGTCGAATACGCCCGACAGGATCTTCACCGCATCCGCTTCCTTGCGCTGCGTCGTGTGCTTGTTCAAACCCGGCCGCCGCTTATCCAGAAACTGCTGAATAAACGCCTCATCTACCGGCACACCGGGCGGGCAGCCATCCACCGTCGCGCCCAGCGCGGGCCCATGGCTTTCGCCCCATGTGGTGACGCGAAACAGATGTCCGAATGTGTTCAGGCTCATCACCCTCTCCTTTAACCTTTCACTCGGATAGCGCCGGGCGAACGGGGTCTCAAGACCAAACGGTGGATAACAGGTGCGCTTTTGTGCCCTGATTCGCTCTTCCCGCCCTAAAATGCAGGATTTCTGTGGAAAACGAATCAGGGCCATTGACCGATTCGCAAAGCCTCGCCTATACCTTGATGCAGCATTCATGAAACGGGGCACGAAACGTTCCCGACATGGCAATTCGGGGGAATTTCAGGACAACAGATCAAGACGGCGGATCGCGGGCCATCAACGGTGAAAGCCACGCATCAAGATCCAAACGTCTTTTGTCGCAACACCGCGTGACGGGGGGCGACAGCAACGGTCAACGTGGCAGGAACGATTGAGGGGCCGGATCAACGGCCCCCTTTCTTTTGGTCGCAGCTTTTCGCAGCCGTCCCAGCCCAAAACGCGCTTTGTCTTCGTAAAGTCGCTGATCGGCCAGATACCGCAGGGATGTGTAATTCAGCGCCTCATCCGGGCAACAGGCGGCCCCGATGGAGGCCTTCACCCTGACCTGACGCGTGTGATCGCTGTCCTCGGACAATTTGACCGGCACGCGCAGCCTTTCCCGAAGCACCAAGATAACGGCCTGAAGGCTGTCTGGGCTGACGTCCGGCATCCAAAGCGCAAACTCATCGCCGCCCAGTCGCGCCGTCAGAATACCTGTCAGGGTAGGAAAGCTGAGCTTGGCTGCAACATGCGTCAAGACCCGGTCTCCGGCCACATGGCCAAACTTATCATTGATCGATTTGAAACGATTTAGATCAAGGCAGATCATTGCGCCCCGACACCGGGACGCGTCTGTCAGCGCCTGGGATACACTGGCGGCAAAGGCCCTGACATTCATGGCGCCCGTCAGAGGATCTATTTCACTGAGGTGTTTGAACCGGGCGGCTTCCTCCCGCAGAAACTGGATCGGACTAGGCTCTGTTTGCTGGTCCCAGAAAGGCACGTTGGGGTCGCTTTCGATGCGGGCCTGATTGCCTTGGTCCTGCGTGATCAGGAATAGGGCCATATCCACACCATTGGTGCCATTCAAAGAACGGATGTGAAATCTGGTCACGTCACCTTTGCTCAGGACATAATCTGTGGAAACGGTGGACCGGACGTGGCGCGCCTTGGCCATGGCCGTTTCAATCTCTGCAGGCAAATCCGACATGTCCAGGCTTGCCACAAACGCGTCCGCCGCACGGTTGGAGGCCACCACCCGACCCGACATGTCCACCACAGCACAAGCAGTTGGAAAGGCGTCGACTATCACCGAAAGACCCGCCTCAAACCCGGCTTTGACCAAAGGATTGGCTATGGGATTAAGGTCACTCGTCAAATCAGTTTTTTCCGCACTTGATCGCGGATCGTCATCATCGACCGCCGAGGCCATGATCTTCCATCCAATTCACATACACGGATAATTCCCGTCAAATGGGTCCGCGATTGAACGGTCGTTCAGAGTCGTTAAAAATTCGTTAACTGATCAAGGGGGCCCAGAAACGCGCAGGGATCAGCCAAAAAAAATGACCCGGGCGGTCAGGCCCGGGTCACTACATGCCCTGTCAGACATCGGCTTTTTATGAGTGCAGCTTGGTCTCGATATCGCCAATCGATGCATCGATCAGCTTGTTCCCTTGCGCTGCCGTGATTTGCTTGGCCACAACTTCCTTGGCCACGTCCACGGCGACGTTGATGGCCCGGTCCCGAACCTCTTTGACCGCACTCGCCTCAGCGGATGCAATCTGATCTTCGGCCGCCTTGATCCGGCGCGCGATCGACACTTCCAGATCCGCCTTGGCCTGCTCTGCGGCCTCAGACGCTTCATCCTTGGCATGGGCCACGATGCGATCCGCCTGATCTTGCACTTCTTTCTGCTTGCGCTCGAAGTCTGCCAGAACGGCCTGCGCCTCTTCGCGCACGGCGCGGGCCTCATTCAACTCGGCCTGAATGCCTTCGGCGCGTTTGTCCAGCAAACCGCCCAACAGACCAGGCACCTTGAGGTAGAACAGGACTGAGAAGAACAGGATGAAACCGATCAGAACGGCAAAATCCGTGTTGAAGAGCGAAAAGAACGGCTTGTCACCTGCGGCCAGCGCCGGCGTGGCGATGAGGGTCGGAAGAAGGGGTGAGAGAAATTTCATGTCGCTTACCCTTTCATCCGCGCATTCACTGCGCCTGTGATCGCCTTGGCATCGGCCTTCGATCCCATCGCGCCGACCAGCTCGCCCGCGACGGCCTTGGCCACGTCCTTGACGCTTTCCATCGCGTTGGCTTTGATCTCAGCAATCGCCGCTTCGCCTTCTGCGGCTTTCGCTGCAATCTCGGCGTCGGCCTTCGCGGTGGCTTTATCCAACTCGGCTTTGATCTCGGATTTGGTCTTGGCAATGATCGTCTGGGCCTCAGCACGGGCATCGGCCAGCGCCTTGTGATAGGCCTCTTCGGCTTCTACGGCCTTGGCTTTCAAATCCTCGGCCGCTGCCAAATCATTGGTGATCGTGCCCGACCGTTCCGCCAAAACAGCGGAAATGCGCGGCAGCGCGATTTTCGCCAGCACGAGGTAGATGATCACCAGCGTGATCACCAACCAGAAAATCTGATTGCCGAACCATTCGGTGCAAAGCTGCGGCATACCCACGGCACCGCCGAAGCTATCAACGCAGGCGCTGATGAATTCGACTTCTGTTGTTGGCTCGTCTGCCATGATGTTCGTCCCCCGGGGAAGTGTTCCGTTTCACGACGGGGAATGACATATCGCCATTCCCCTTTCGTAAGGATCAGGTTCCGCGTGGATTAAACGGCAAACATCAGCAGAAGCGCGACGAGGAACGAGAAGATCCCCAGCGCTTCCGAGAACGCGATACCGATGAACATGGTGGCTGTTTGGCCGCCAGCGGCGGACGGGTTGCGCAGGGCACCCGACAGGAAGTTACCAACCACGTGGCCCACACCAACAGCCGCGCCGCCCATACCTGTACAGGCCAGACCAGCGCCGATGTAAGCACCCATTTGTACGACGTCACCTTCCATAATCTTATCTCCTTACGATGGAATGTCAGTTGTTCTTGGTTCGCC
>JBCCAJ010000166.1:0-6160 GCA_039814845.1 Pseudomonadota bacterium
GAAATCTTCAACCTCGATCCCAACGATTTCATTTTCTGAATACGTCTCAATTTTAAGGTGTTGTTCCGTTCAGGCGAAACCTTGTCGTAGATATCTGCCTGCGCAGGTTTTCAGCGTTTTGCGCAAAAGCGATTCCGCGCGCCTTCGTTTGTTGACCGGGGCCATTGGCTTGAACGCTGGATTGTTTTAGAACGCCTGCGAGACTGGTCATCGCAGGACCACTTTCAACAATATAACTTGCTCTCGGCGTCGCATATGTCCATGCGGGCCTGGTGCCTTGGACGAAGAGATACTCATGTTCCTAGGTCGTTTTTTCCGGGGTGTTTACATCGGCAGGAATGGCTTGGTCTTCGATCCGCGATGGTATTTTTTCAATCACGACCTGAGCGATGTGAACGTTAGCAACTGGCGGTCATGGCGCAAGCTATACGTGCATTACAAACGTAGGGGCCGGGCGAAAGGCTACACCGCGCACATGCCCTTTGACGCAGATTGGTATCTGAAAACCTATCCCGAAGCTACCGAAGCAGTCTCTTCCGGAAAGGCGAAATCCGCGTTGGCCTTTTACATGCTGGAAGGGGCGGCCGTGGGTCATAACCCCAGCGACCTGTTCTGCGAAAAGAGTTACCTGCAGACCCATCTAGATGTCGACAAGGCGCTGTCCGAAAACCAATTCATCAGTGGCTATCACCATTATATGCTGCACGGCGCCAAAGAAGGGCGCTTGGTCACGCCACCGGGCAGATCTGCCACCGATTGGCAAACGGCCCCTCCCGTTGCACCTCCGGCCTCTTCCGCACCTGAACTCCCTGTTGCTGCCCCGGCAGTACCACTAACTCGGCCCGCCGAACCAACCCCGCCGGACACGCACCGCGCCGCACGGGAAGCCAACGTCGCGGCCCTGTCGCGACCCACAGGGAACCCCGAACACTTCGCCGAAAAGCTTTACCTTACCATTCACGGCGACGTCGCCGCAGGCGTCACGGCGGGCGCGATCCGGTCGGGTTGCGAACACTGGCTCTCTTCCGGTTTTCGGGAGGACCTTCTCGGCAACCGCCCGCGTGTTCCGGGGTACTCAGAATCGCGGTACCTGGCGCAAAACTCCGATGTGGCGATTGCCGTGCATACGGGCGGACTTGTATCAGGGTATCATCACTTCCTGACCTACGGCTGGTCCGAAGGCCGCCCCGGTGGGCCAGAGACGCAAACGCCCTCTCCGATGCGCAACATGGATATCCCATTCATGACGCGCCGCATGGCTCAGTGGGACGCACCCCCGCTGATTTCTCTGATAGTGCCGGTCTATGAAACACATCCCACGATGCTGCGCGCGATGATCGCGTCGGTGGAAGGGCAAGCCTATTCCCACTGGGAATTGTGCCTGGCCGATGACGGATCATCGACGCCCCATACGCGCGAAGTCCTAACCGAGGCCGCCGCGCGGGACGACCGGATCAAGGTCCATTTCCTGCCCCGGAACGGCGGTATCTCAGCAGCTTCCAATGCGGCACTTGAGATGGCCTCGGGCCAATATATCGGCCTTTTGGATCACGACGACACGCTGACCCAGGATGCGCTTTTTGAAGTAGCTGCCGTCATCATGGATCACCCCGATACGGATGTGATCTATAGCGACGAAGATAAGATGTCAGAGGATGGCGCGCGGTTTTTCAACCCGGCCTATAAACCCGGCTGGTCGCCCGATCTGCTGCGCTGCACAATGTATATCGGGCATCTGACCACATACCGCGCCGACCTGATCAAGGAGGTCGGCGGCTTCCGTTCCGCCTTTGACGGCACGCAGGATTACGATCTTGCCCTGCGCGCCACCGCGCACGCCAAATCCATCCGGCACATTCCCAAGGTTCTGTATCACTGGCGGATATCTGACACCTCCACCGCTGGCGACATGAGCAACAAGAGCTACGTGCTGGATCGTCAGCAAGCTGCCGTGACAAGCCTGCTCAAGGATCAAGGCATCAAGGGGGAGGTTGCGCCTGTCTGGTCACCGGGTCACTGGCGCGTGTCCTATGCACCGCCATCGCCCCTGCCCAAGGTGAGCATCGTCATTCCCTCGGCCGGATACTCCACAACAGTTGCGGGGAGAGAGCTTCATCTTCTGCTCAACTGTATCGAAAGCCTCGATCGGGTGGAGTGTTATGACGATTACGAAATCGTGGTGGTGCATAATGATGACCTGTCAGAGGTCGTGCTGGAGAAGTTGAACGCCAATCCTCGGGTGAAACTGGTGGCCTACACCGATCAGCCC
Source organism: Pseudomonadota bacterium (assembly GCA_039814845.1). Taxonomy (GTDB): domain Bacteria; phylum Pseudomonadota; class Alphaproteobacteria; order Rhodobacterales; family Rhodobacteraceae; genus Roseovarius. The sequence goes on from JBCCAJ010000166.1 coordinate 2,270, forward strand.
TTCAATTTCTCCGAAAAGATCAACATGGGCGTTGCAGCGGCGACAGGCGAATATGTCCTGCTCCTCAATGACGATATTGAGGCGATTACCCCGCGATTTCTCCATGACATGGTGGGGCATGCCTCCCAGGATGGTGTGGGTGCGGTGGGTGCCAGGCTTCTGTTTGGCAACGATACGATCCAGCATACCGGCGTCTTGCTGACGCGTCAGGGCCCGACCCATAAGATGATCGGCGAACATGCACTGGTCGATAGCCCGATCAACATAGTGCAGCTTCCTCACAACGTTGCTGCCGCCACCGGCGCTTGCCTGTTGATGCGGCGCGATCTCTATCAGGAATTGGGTGGTTTTGATGAAGGTCTTCCGCTCAACTACAACGATGTTGATCTGTGCCTGAAAATCCGCGCGGCGGGGCATCGGATCGTCGTGGATCCGGTTATTCGGCTATATCACTTTGAATCCCTGTCCAAGACCGGCACATATGGCTGGGAAGTGCAGAAATTCCTTGAGCGCTGGAAGGGCACGACCGACCCGTATCTAAACCCCAACTTTGACGCAGCGTCCCCTTTCTATGCACTGGCCGATCTGAGCCACGCGGAAGAGGATGTGCCATTCCCGGAACTTCATAGCAGGCGCCTCGCCCTCCGACGTCCTTCGGAGGTCAAACAAACGATACATTTTTCGTTTATAATGTCGATCTATCGGCAACCTCTGAAGTTTCTCAGAGAGTTGGCCGACACGGTTTTTAACCAACATTATCAGAACTTCGAATGGATTATTGTAGATGATTGCTCCGAGACAGATGACGTCAACGTCTTTCTGAACGAGATGCAATCGCACCCGAAGGTCACTGTCATCCGTAATCCGCGAAACTTAGGCATCATGGGCGGTTACAAAAGGGCATTTGATGCTGCGACAGGTGACTACGTTTTGCCAATAGATGCCGATGATCTTCTTACGATTGATGCTCTTAGTATCATGGCTGATGCCATCGTTACGCGCGGGCAGCCTGCGGTGCTTTATTCTGACGAATTCAAAAGTAATGAATCCTCAAGCATTTTTGCGCCATTCCATAAACCCGACTGGGACCCACTTCTGTTTACGAATGTTTGCTTTCTTGCGCATCTTTGCGCGATGCGCAGAGACGTTGCAAAAGAAGTCGATGTGTACTCAGACGGCACGGCAACCTGGTGCCATGATTGGGATAGTTTCTGGCGAGTGGTTCGGGCCGGGCATGATCCCGTCCATGTGCCCGAGGCGCTTTATGGCTGGCGCATCAATCCCGGGTCGACCGCTTCCGTGGAATCCGGCACCAAGCCCGGCACGATCAACAGTCAAACCCATGTCCTGACACAGCATGTGCGATTGTCAGGCATGGACCGCACGGTCGAGTCTGTCGAAAACACGCTTTTCCCTCACAACGGTATCTGGCGGCTAAAACCCAAGACAGAGGCACTGCCATCCGCACATGTGGTTTGGGATTTGAGGCAGGTAACCGATCTAGACGGGGTCAACCTTGACCAGGTCCTGCCTAACATGGGCCAAGGCCTTACGCCGGGGCTCACCGTTTTGGTCGCGACAACTGAGCTTGAGACAGCCATCAAGTCGGCCTTTGAAGGTCACGGCAATGCACCCGACGTTGCCATCGAAACCGGCCCACTGACCTTGTGCGATACTTTGAAAGCGGCGTCAAAGACCGCCGACTACGTGAGTTATATTGGCCCGACCCTCCAATTCGAAAGCCCTGATTGGCTCGCCGAAATGCTCGGCCTGCTAGAGACCTATGGCAATGCCGCACTCGCCGGGGGCCGCATCCTCAACACCTCCGATACACTGCTATGGGCCGGGGGGTATTTTGGCATTGGTGGCGGCATCGATAGCCCCGATTTTGGTCGCAAAAAGGATGACTCAGGTTATCACGGTTTCGTCTGGTGCCAGCGGTTCGTGGATGGGGTCAGCAATGCATTTTGGGCGGTGCAAAGTGATGTTCTTGCCGAAACCGCTGAGAAACTCGGCCCAAAGACAACGCCTGCCGAATGGGCGACAGCGCTGTCTCTCGCCACGTATGCGGCAGGAAAAAACACGATCTACACTCCGTTTGCCACTGCAATATCTTCCAACAACCGCGTCCTTCCCGCCGTTGCAAATCAGACCCTATCCAGGAAAATTGGTGCGAAACTGCCAGAACAGAGCCGCTTTTACAGCCCGCGTCTGTCCCGCCGCGCGGGGCATTGGTTCAAACCTATTGTACGTGACCTAGAAAACGGCAAGTAATGGCGCGCGCCCAAGTCAGGCTGGCCCAAAGAAGTAGCGCCCCCAAACCATGAGACGCCTTTTCCTAATCTTCAGATTGCTTGTGCTGCCCATCATCGGGCAAAGGCGGTATCTGGCGCTGCGATCCGCGGTGTTTGGGGTGTGGAACACGGTTTTCCCACCACCCGATCCGGCCACTTTGCGTGCGGAAAACCATGACGCTATCGACAAAAGTAATCTGAACTTCAGCATCATTACACCTGTCTACAACACGCCCGAAGACCTATTGCGCCAATGCCTTCAATCGGTTTTTGACCAGAACTATCCGCACTGGGAATTGATCCTTGTCGATGATGGATCCTCAGAACCCCACATCCGGCCAATATTGGAAGAGGCATCTGCCGATCCACGTGTCAAAACCATTCTGCGCGAAGAAAACGGGAACATATCTGAGGCGTTGAACACAGGGCTTGAGGCGGCGACGGGCGAATATATTACCGTTCTCGATCACGATGACATGCTACATCCCGCCGCTCTGTATTGGGTGGTTGATGCGCTGCTTCGCCATCCGGAGGCGGAATACCTCTATTCTGATGAGGACAAGATCAACGCCCATGGCAAGAAACGATTTGGCGCGTTCCTGAAACCCGGATGGTCGCCAGAACTGACGCTGCAATGCATGTTTTCGTGCCATATGAGCGTCTATGAAAGGAAAAAAGCCCAATCCATCGGCGGGTATCGCAGCGCATTTGACGGTGCGCAGGATTTTGATTTCATGCTGCGCTTCATCTCTAACTTCAGCAAAATCCGGCACGTGAACAAGGTCCTCTATCATTGGCGGCAATGGGAGGCATCAACGGCGATGACCCTCGATGCCAAGCCGGAGGCGTTCCAAAATCAACGGCGGGCACTGCAGGAATATCTGGATGCAAAGGGGGAAACCTACGACATCACAGATCATGCGCTGCACGGTCATCACAAGGTCAGTTTCCTGCCCGAGGCCCGCGAAAAGGTATCCATCATCATCCCGACAGCCAATCGAGGTATGGACGTGAATGGCGTAAAGGAACACCACGCCGACAGTGTGGTGCGATCCGTTCTTGAGACATCAACCTACGACAACTTTGAAATCATCTTGGCCCATAACGGCAACCTGAGGCCACTGCAGATCGAAGGCTTTGAAACGGAAGACAGGGTGCGTTTGATCCAGTATGACGACAGCGCTGGCTTCAACCTGTCGGACAAGATCAACATGGCTGCAGCGGCAGCAACCGGCAACCATCTGCTGCTTCTTAATGATGATATTCGCCTGATCACCCCGGATTGGATCGAACGCATGCTGGGCATGTCGCAACGTGTCGGCGTTGGGGCCGTGGGGGCCAAGTTGCTTTTCCCGAACAACACACTGCAACACAACGGTGTCTGGCTGCGCGGTCACCTCCCGGGGCATATCGATTACGGCGCCGCGCGGGACAATATCGGCTACGACCTGAGCGGGAACGGCAACCGCAATTGCATCGCCGTCACCGGGGCCTGCCAAATGACACCGCGCCAGGTTTTTGAGGAACTGGGTGGCTACGATTCGAAATTCAGCCTCAACTTCAATGATGTGGATTATTGCCTGCGACTTTATGAAAA
>JBCCAJ010000434.1:0-2780 GCA_039814845.1 Pseudomonadota bacterium
ACCGCAATCATCGGCGCGCCGCTCTTTCTGCATTTGATCCTCAAACTGCGGCAGGAACGGATATGAACTTGCTGTCGGTGTCCAATCTGTCAGTTGCGCTGCGCGGCCGCGATGTGTTGCGCGACGTGTCATTCTCACTGGGCGAGGGCGAACTGGTCGGCCTCATTGGACCCAATGGTGCAGGCAAGACGACGCTGATGCGCGCGGCCCTTGGCCTCTTACCCTGTAAGGGGGAAAGTTCCCTTGCTTCATTGCCGCAAGATGCACGCGCCAAACAGGCCGCCTGGTTGCCCCAAGCGCGCGAAATCGCCTGGCCGGTTACCGTTGAAACCGTGGTCATGCTGGGCCGTATCCCGCATCTGTCCTCCGTGCAGAAACCATCCGACGCCGACCTCGCCGCGGTGGATGAGGCGCTGGCGCAGATGGATCTTTTGGCTATGCGCACACGCCCGGCCACGCAGATTTCGGGCGGCGAACAGGCCCGTGTTCTGATCGCCCGGACGATTGCCCAAAACACACCGCTTTTGATCGCAGATGAACCCGCGGCAGGCCTCGACCCTGCCCATCAGATCGCCACGATGCAAAGCTTCAAAGCGCTGACAGGCACGGGCAAATCCTGCCTTGTGTCGCTGCATGATCTGGGGCTCGCGGCGCGCCATTGCACCCGGATCATCATGCTCAGCGACGGTCATGTGGCCGCTGATGGACCGCCTGACCAAGTGCTGACCCAAGCCCGGGTGGCGGATGTCTTCGGGATCTCGGCGTGGTATCAAGACACGGCCCAAGGCCCGGTATTCCAACCTCTGGACGTTGTGACATGACTGCCGTGATCCTCAATGCCCCCTGGCTCGAATTCGATTTGGGGCAGCCGATGCAAGTGCTCAGCTGGTCGCTCAACCGCCCCGGCTTCGTCACCGCCCAACGCATCCTCTGGCGCGAGGTGCGCAATGCCGATCTGCCCAAAGATCTGGATGTGGATGCTTGGCTGGGCGCTGAACTGGAGGCGCGTCAGGCCACCGATGCCGTGACCCTGCTCACCTCTCGTCCCCTGCGCCATGTCACGCAGTCCGACGCCACGGTGGACGGCATCCACGCCCACGCCGTCGCCACGGTCGGGTTTTCCAATGGCGAACGTGTGGGCCACAGGGTGGATCGTAGCCACGCAGATTTCGGCACAATCAATGTGGGCCTGCGCGTGAATACGGGCTTGACGCAAGCCGCTCTTTTGGAATGCATGAGTATTGTGGTCGAGGCCCGAACCGCGGCTGTGATCGAGGCAGGTCACACCACGCCCAAGGGCGTCACCACCGGCACCGGCACCGATTGCGTCGCTGTGGCCGCCGCAGAAGGTGACACGCGCTATGCGGGCCTGCACACGGCTGTAGGAGAGGCCGTTGGGCGGGCCGTTTACGACGCTGTGCGACAGGGCGCATTAGACTGGATGAAGAGCAAGGAGGAGATGGGACATGCTTGATCTGGAAACGGTTCTTCGGGACGGATTGAATGACGCAGACGCGGGTTGGAACATGGGGTCGCTGGGCGCGATCGCAGAATTTCATCACGTCAGAAGCGACCCGCCTGCGCCAGCGGTGGCGTCATTGGAACAAGGCACCACGCGCGGTGCCATTCGGATTGACACGCTCAAGGGCGTGCGGCCCGTGGCATACGAAGGCGTCAGCGCGAAATCCCACCGCTGGATGCAGGCTGTGGTTCTTTGCCTGCCAGAGGACGAGGCGCGCATGAACGGGCGCGATGTCCTGACCGAACTGGGCGCCGATCAAGGCGCAATCCGGGATGAAGATCAGAACGGTGTTCTCTTCGATATGGGGCTTGGTCAGCCACAGCTTGATTTTTGCATTCGCACCACTGATGCAGACCTGCTGGAGGTGCTGCGGGCCCAGGAAGGACGGTCCCTTTTGGAACCCGGCAACCCGGCCATGGGCGCAATCCTCAAGGCGCATCCCCACCGCGTGGCGCTGACCCGTCTGGGCCGCGTCGAAGTCTACCAGATGATCGGTGGCCCTGACACAGGCGGCAAATCCCCCGAAGGCCCCCATACCCATGTCCTGCCCCAGTTTCTGCGGGTCAAACGGACCCACGCGGCCAGCACACCCGTCCCCAAAGGCTGGAGCCCCTGTTGCAGCTTTCACCCCAAAAGCCCGGTCACAGGACGCATGGGGGAGGATAAAGAGTTTGACGCCAATGCGTTTGACGCCTTTCAAGTGCTTTTGTCGGAGTGGGGTCCAGACCAGTATGTGAGCCAAAAACAAGATGTCTGGGCCGCTATCACCAACGCGGAGAGGCCGGACACGTGGACACAACCCGCAGACCTGACGGCACGGGCCGGGCTGCGCAACGCCATCCGCCAGTGGCGACGCCAAAATGGCGACACTGACCTGGCAAAGCAATGGTCCGATATGTTCGACACGGGTGACGTTGGAACCGAAGTTGAAAACCCGGGACACTGAATCGTGGGCTCGAAAGACGCGTTAAACCCAACCTGACAACGCATCTGCCTAAGGCGGACGTAATCCACGACCGGTGCCGTGAAAGAGTGCATGGTGACAAGCTTGGGTAACCCCATGGCAGGTTGCGCGAAACCAGGTCGCTGTCACCTCCGTTGTGCCATCCCCCGCGCCACCTGAGTTGCGCCACGTATGATCATACGTGGCGCAAAACGCGCAGAGCCGGAGCCGTTTCGCCCTAGACTTTCAAAGCCACTTTTCAAAATGCTCGCCTCAACAAGAGGAAGACAAACCCGCCGTTCATCGCATAAGCTC
>JBCCAJ010000406.1:0-3089 GCA_039814845.1 Pseudomonadota bacterium
TGATTGGGCGCGCCTTGTGCATCGGTGCGAAACGGAACCAATGCCTGAAGCGCCAGAACGGACCATAGGAGTGTTTTGTGCATTGTGGTTTCCTGTGTGCGTTGCTCATGAGCATGCGCGCGATGCGCGCGTTTGGATTTGGCCAGAGCATGAAGCAACGAGACGCGGACTCACGTCTCGAACGCAGTTGAAACCGCTGCAATTTTTAGTTGTGCTTGTAACACCCTGCCCGGTGCCTCTTTTTTGCAAGTAAGTGACCTTAACAGATCATGTTGTCAAGCAATGGCTATCATCAATCGTGGCCTCGGGATGGCCGGGCCCACCTAAACGCGACGCCCCAAAAGAAAAAGCGCAGTCGAAACTGCGCTTTTCCAATTCCGTGCTGCGGGCGGGGCCGCAGGATTAACGCTTGGAGAACTGGAAGCTCCGGCGCGCCTTGCGCTTACCGTATTTCTTGCGTTCCACCACGCGGCTGTCGCGGGTCAGGAAGCCGGCCGCCTTGAGCGCACCGCGCAAGGACGGATCATACAGTTGCAGCGCCTTGGAGATGCCGTGCTTCACCGCACCAGCCTGACCCGACAGGCCACCGCCCTTGACGGTCGCCATCACGTCGAACTGATCTTCGACACCAGCAACCGAGAACGGCTGGCGCAGGATCATCTGCAGCACCGGACGCGCGAAATACGCATTCATCTCTTTGCCGTTCACCTCGACCTTGCCAGAACCAGGCTTGATCCAGACACGGGCAACTGCGTCCTTCCGCTTACCCGTTGCATAGGACCGGCCAAACTCATCGCGCACAGGGTCGCGGTTCACAGCCTCTTCCACAACCGGGGCTTCGACGCCCTCAGCCACAGCTTCCAACCCTTCGAGGGATTTGATCTCTTCGGTCATTTTATCATGCCCTCGTGTTCTTGGAATTCATGGATTTCACATCCAGCACGTCAGGCGACTGCGCCTCATGCGGATGCTCAGCCCCGGCATAGACCCGCAGGTTGGTCATTTGCTGGCGGCTCAGGCGGTTGCCCGGCAGCATGCGCTTGACGGCCTGCATGACAACGCGCTCAGGATGCGCGCCTTCCAGGATCTGACCCGTGGTGCGGGATTTGATGCCGCCCGGGTAGCCCGTGTGCCAATAGTTCGGCTTGTTGCGTTTGTCGCCCGTCACCTGCACCTTTTCAGCGTTGATGACGATGACGTTGTCGCCCATATCCATGTTGGGCGTGAAGCTTGCCTTGTGCTTGCCGCGCAAGCGCGTCGCGATGATCGACGCCAAACGGCCCAGAACAACGCCCTCAGCGTCGATCAGGATCCACTTCTTGTCGATCTCCGCCGGAGTGGCAGAATAGGTTTTCATCTGTCTTACCTTCTGGGGTATCATTGATTGGCGCTTTCTACAGCATGGGTGCGTGCAGTCAACACGTGTAAATGTCAATTAAATAAGTAAAAACAATGGCTTGCAATTTAGGTATTATTTTACCCCATATTCCCAAAATGATTTCGGGTTGCCAATGACGTTTTCCCGGCGCGGAATCAAGGGCGCAAGCCCGCCGCGGCTTCGCCAGGCCGTCCCGGGGCCTGGCGAACTGTTTGGACCAGCGCCCCGCTCACCCGCAGCCCGAGAACTCATTCATAAAGCGCCGCAACTCAGTCACCGGGTCGCCACGCCACGGCCTGGCAAAGCCGCTCCATCAGGACATCAGTGGTGATCGCCCCCCTCCTCGCCGCCCTCACCCTCTTTGCGGCATCCACCGCCATGGGCATGATCCAAGTCGCCAAGATCATCCAGATCCGCGAGGCAAAACATGAACTCAAACAAGGCTCTGCCGGGTTCCTACGCTCCATTTCCGGCTGGTCGGTCATCTTCATCTGGTTCGGCGCGGTCTGGTTTGCCGCCACCATCATCGGCGACTGGGGCGCCACCGGCGACCTGCAAGGCGCCATCGATCGCGGCTGGATCCGCTTCCGGATCCTGCTCGAAATCCTCGCTGCATTGGCAGAGAGTGACTGATGCCAAGCGCCGCCCCTCCTTCTGCTGTCCAAAGCGCCCTGCAATGCCCAAAATGTGCGGGCCAAAGCGCATTTGACCCGGGCACCGGGGGGCTTACTTGCGACAGCTGCGGATACGTGCGCGATCTCTCTCACCCCGATGATGCAGACGCCCATATCGAGTATGGCTATGACCCGCTCGCTCCCGAAGAGGAACCTGCCTCTCGTCCCGAAACACTTGAACATCACTGCGCAACCTGCGGAGGACGCGTGATTTTCACTGGCCAGAAGCTGTCCGAGGACTGCCCCTATTGCGACGGCGCTGTCGTTCTATCCCAACCAGTGGACGGCTATGACACCATGGCCCTCATCCCATTTGCCGTGGATGCCCCCGCCGCGCAGATCTATGCGCAGAACTGGGCCACGTCCCGCATCGCCGCGCCCTCAGACCTTGCCACCCATGTGGAACCTGCCCGCGTCGCCGGGCTCTACGCGCCGTTCTGGACCTTCGACAGCAAAGAAGCTGTTTCCTACTGGGCCAAATACACCACCGGGTCGGGCGACAACAAACGCACCCATAACGTCTCTGGCGACATGACGATCAACTTTGATGACCTTCTGGTGCCCGCCTCACCCCATGTCACCCCTCTGATCCGGGATGGTATTCTCCATGAATTTCAAGCCGGTAAACTGCGAAGCTACCGTGCAGGTTATCTTGCAGGCTTTGCCGCCGAACGCCATCACATGACGGTCGCCGAAGGGTTGAACGCCAACCGCAAGGATAAACGCCTCCTCATCCGTAATCGCATTAAACGCCATATCAACCGCTCCCGCGTGCATTCGATCACCTTTCGCACCGACACCTCCGGCATCCACTACCGCCGCATCCTGCTGCCAGTCTGGATCCTGCATTACAGCTACGCGGGCAAACCCTACAAAATCGTCGTCTCCGGCATCAACGGCCGCACTTTTGGCGAACGCCCGTTTTCCAAATGGAAACTGGCAGGCTATTCCGCGTTGATCAGCGCCGCCGTCATCGGTTTCGGCCTTTTTTGGGGGGCGGCGGGATGGCTGTGACGCTGCGGCCTTTCAATGAAAAA